>NZ_JAEHBI010000040.1:0-50201 GCF_016483705.1 Bacillus cereus group sp. N6 | reverse complement strand
CGTCGGCAGCGTCAGATGTGTATAAGAGACAGTTTTAAATCAATATTTATTTCATAATAAATTGGTGAAATTATAGATATAGGTAAATACAGAAGAATATGGGATTATTACTTATTAATCAGCATTTAAATCGGAATATAATTTACTATATTCCGATAAATTTATAGTAGTAATGAAATATAATTTTCCAATCAATCTTAAACTAGAAAAGTGTACTTTTTAAACGGTTGTTAGTTTTCAAGGAACTTATTATAGTTATTCTTTTAATCATTTATAGAAAGATATTTTTAAGCATATATTTTATATAATAATGAAGATACCATGGATGAAATGTTACTAAGAGTATTTTTGAACTGTATAAGTGGACAGGCTCTGCTAAAAGTAATGAAATAAGATTGCAAAAAGAAGAGAGTTATAAAATTAAATAAAAATTTTATATTTGCCCTACTTTTTATTTAATTAATTTTCTCTATGCTATATATGTGTTGGAATTGATATAACAACTTTCTGTTAACGAAGGATTTGTACTTAACTAAACATTAAATAAAAAAGTGATGATGAAAGGTAAATGTATAATGAAGAAAATCAAAATATTAATCTTTCCAATTAGTTTTAGTGTATTACTAATTGGATGTAGTAATAAAGAATTGAATGGGAATTGGAGATTAGCGGATAATGACAATAATTGTCCGGTTTCTTACCAGTTTGATAAGAAAATCGAAGTTAATCTAGAAACCAAAAAAAGAAAACTATATGGTTAATAGAGATGCATACTCAAAAAATATCAAAAGAATATAAAAATTCAGGGACATACATTTGGCTTGATAATGAGTGGATAAACATTGATTATGGAAACAATTTTAATCAAAAACAAAAAATGGTACAAGATAAAGACAAATTAACGGCTTATTTTCCAGTGGTAGAAAAAGTATGCACTTATAAAAGATAAAATTAAGGTAGCCTGGTGCAACGTACATATCCATTCAAAAAATACTAAAAGAATTTGTCTCTTTAGGGGAATAAAAGGAATTTAAACTATCTCCAAAAAGAATGAATTACACATTAGTACTTTTACAGATGGCATAAATACAGCAATCATGTTTTAAATTGGAGCATATGAAAGTGAAAGGAGATGAGGAATAAAATGAATCCGATTCCAGTTTTAATAGCTGATGATGAAGTGGAAATTACTGAGTTAATTGGGATACATTTAAAAAAAGAAGGATACCAGGTTGTGAAAGCAACTGATGGAGAAGAGGCAATTCGAATTATTCAATCGCAGCCAATCGATTTAGTCGTGTTAGACATCATGATGCCGAAAATGGATGGTTATGAGGTGACGCGTCAAATCCGTGCCAAACATCATATACCGATCATTTTCTTAAGCGCAAAAACATCTGATTTTGATAAAGTGACAGGTCTTGTAATAGGTGCAGATGATTATATGACGAAACATTTTACGCCAATTGAATTAGTTGCACGTGTGAATGCCCAACTTCGCCGATTTCTTACGTTAAATCAATCGAAAGTAGAAGAGGAGAATAAATCTGTTTTAGAGGTAGGCGGCGTTGTTATTGATTTTGAGAAACGAACGGTACATGTATATGGAGAGCAAATAGAATTAACTCCAAAAGAGTTCGATATTTTATATTTATTGGCGAGTCATCCAAAGAAAGTATATAGTCTTGAAAATATTTTTCAGCAAGTATGGACAAATGACTATTATGATGATAACAATAATACAGTTACGGTACATATTCGTACTTTACGAAAGAAACTTGGAGAAGATAGAAGAAAGAACAAGTTAATAAAAACGATATGGGGAGTAGGTTATACTTTCAATGGCTAAAATAATGAAAAGTTTTCGATCTAAAATGATTACTTTGTTTGCGCTAAGTATGGTATTAGCAGGTGGCGCTACATATATACTTGTTAAAATAGTAGGTTTCTGTTTAAGAATGATGTTTAGTCATGAAGAGTATGGAAGAATTTTGTATCTGGTTGGAGGAGGTAATTATCTTTCTTTTATTTCCGCCACCGCCACCCTACTAGCTACTTTGTTTTTTTTCTTTTTGACAAAACCATACTTAAAGTATTTTGATGAAATTTCCAATGGTATTCATCATCTTGCAAAAGGAGATTTTACAAATAAAGTCCATATCTCATCAAATGATGAATTTAGCGATATTGCACGCGAAATTAATATTGCGAGTGAAAAATTAAAAGAGGCGGTTGAAAGAGGAGACTTTGCTGAAAGTAGTAAAGATCAGCTTATTGTTAACCTAGCTCATGATTTAAGAACACCATTAACATCTGTACTAGGTTATTTAGATTTAATTCTCAAAGAGGAGAATTTAACGAAGGAACAGATTAACTATTTTTCTACAATTGCATTTGCAAAATCAAAGCGACTTGAGAGTTTAATTGATGAGTTGTTTGAAATTACACGAATGAATTATGGTGTACAAAAATTGGATAAAAAATCCATTAATATAAGTGAATTGCTCATACAGCTAGATGAGCAATTATACCCATTGCTGGAGAAAAATCAATTAGAAGTGAGATTAAATCTTAAACCTCATTTATATATTAACGGTGATGGGAATTTGTTAGCTCGAGTATTTGAAAATCTTGTAACAAATGCGGTTCGATACGGAAATAAAGGACAATTTGTTGATATGAACGGATACAGTGAAGATGGAGACGTTGTTGTACAGATTGTTAATTATGGAGATAGCATTCCAGAAGAAGAGTTGCCCTATCTTTTCGATATGTTTTATACAGGTGATAAAGCAAGAACAGTGCAGAAAAACAGTACAGGTCTTGGATTATTTATTGCTAAAAATATTGTTGAGCAACATAATGGGAAGATTTCTGCTGAAAGTAATGTAATGAGAACAATATTTGAAGTGAGATTGCCAAAAGAAGAGAATTCAAAAGTTTAATAAATATTTAATTTTCACCCCACTTTTTATTTAATTAATTTCTTCTATCCTATACATAGGTTAGGTCAAGGAGGAATTAGAAATAAAAAGTGGTTTTTTTATTGCGCACAGCATGCGCCGGGTTTTTATAACACGATGATTTTAAAAACTTCTTAAGCTAAATCAGCCGAAAGTAGAGGAGAATAAATCCGTTTTAGAGGCAAGCCGCGTTGTGATTGATTTTGAGAGGCGAACGGTACATGTATACGGAGAGCAAATGGAATTAACTCCAAAAGAGTTCGATATTTTATATTTATTGGCGAGTCATCCAAAGCAAGTATATAGTCTTGAAAATATTTTTCAGCAAGTATGGACAAATGATTATTATAACTATAATACAGTTGCGGTACATATTCGCACTTTACGAAAGAAACTTGGAGAAGATAAAAGAAAGAACAAGTTAATAAAAACGATATGGGGAGTAGGTTATACTTTCAATGATTAAAATAATGAGAAGTTTTCGATTGAAAATGATTGCCTTGTTTGTGCTAAGCGTGGTACTAGCAGCTGTCGTCACATATATGATGTATAAAGGGGTATTTTATTTTAAAACAATGGTACTTCATGAAAATCTTTTAGAACAATTTAGGAAAACTGGAATGGCATTTGGAGAATTTACGTTATTTTATTTTTTAATTCCCTTTATTTTATTATGTGTTTTGTTTTTTTTCTTTTTAACAAAACCATACTTAAAGTATTTTGATGAAATTTCTAATGGTATTCATCATCTCTCTAAAGGTGATTTTACAAATAAAGTTTATATTCCATCAAATGATGAATTTGGCGATATTGCACGCGAAATTAATATCGCGAGTGAGAAATTAAAAGAGGCGGTTGAAAGAGGAGAATTTGCTGAAAATAGTAAAAATCAGCTTGTTGTAAACTTAGCACATGATTTAAGAACGCCATTGACATCTGTACTTGGTTATTTAGATTTAATTCTCAAAGAGGAGAATTTAACGAAGGAACAGATTAACTATTATTCTACAATTGCATTTGCAAAATCACAGCGACTTGAGAGTTTAATTGATGAGTTGTTTGAAATTACACGAATGAATTATGGCGTGCAAAAATTAGATAAAAAATCCATTAATGTAAGTGAATTGTTCATACAGCTAGATGAGGAATTATACCCATTATTTGAGAAGAATCAATTAGAAACTAGATTACATGTTGAGCCTCATTTAACTATCAACGGTGACGGGAATTTGTTAGCTCGAGTATTTGAAAATCTTGTAACAAATGCCGTTCGATACGGAAATAAAGGACAATTTGTTGATATGAATGGATACAGTGAAGATGGAGACGTTGTTGTACAGATTGTTAATTATGGAGATAGCATTCCAGAAGAAGAGTTGCCCTATCTTTTCGATATGTTTTATACAGGTGATAAAGCAAGAACAGTACAGAAAAACAGTACGGGTCTTGGATTATTTATTGCTAAAAATATTGTTGAGCAACATAATGGGAAGATTTCTGCACAAAGTGATGAAATCAGAACAATATTTGAAGTGCGATTGCCAAAAGAAGAGAATTCAAACATTTAATAAATATTTAATATTTACCCCACTTTTTATTTAATAAATTTCTTCTATCCTATACATAGGTTAGGTCAAGAAGAAATTAGAAATAAAAAGTGTTTTTTTGTAACACGATGATTTTAGAAAGGAGATGTTTATAATTTTAAGTTTAATTTATATTGTAAAATAATAAAATTTTCATTTTGGGTGCAATTCAAAATGTTAGCTTGATGGGTATGTATGGTGCCCCCTATTAGATGGTCATATAGAAATTGATAACAACAGAGGTATACGTCTAACGCTTAAATCCAGATGCTCCTCATTATTTTTCATCTACATTTCTCCTTTTAGTAGCTTAATTATACAACTACTGAAAATTGATTCTTACCTTTTACTAGCTATCTAGCTCTGTGTATAATATTGTAAGTAATTCTTTGTATTAAAATATATTAAACATAAAAAAGTAGGTGAAAAATCAATAAATGAATATTACAACCACAAGTTCTACAAATAGCAAAAGTAGTGAGGTGTTATATGATACATATTAATAAAGAAAAATGGTCTGTGCTCCAAATTTTATTTTCATTTAGTCTACTTTTAAGTACCGTCTTTACACCAATGCTTTTTTACATTGTATATGGATTGCAACTAGCAAATGGATTTGAAGGGTATTGGCCATCTATCTTGTACTACACTACATATATGACAGGAGTTTTTATTTGGATACCTATAGTTAGTAAGATCGGTATTCAACGCTCTTTATATTGGTCTGTTTTTATTACGATTGTATCGATAATTAGTGTTGCTTTTGGGGGAGGTTATTCCTCATGGCTTGCAGGAAGCGCCTTAGTTTCTGGATTTTCAATTAGTGCGATTCCTTCAATGACAACCACTTTATTATTTCGATTTTCAGAACGTAGCGGGAAAGGATCCAACAAAAATCCTCAAGCAATAATTATTTTTATTGTTTTTATCTTGCTAATTGCAACTCTTTTGGCAATTCGCTTCGTAAACTTGCCACTACTAACTTTTATATACGGAGTTTGCTTAATTTGCATACTTTTTACTTTAAAAAAAATGCCCGCAATTGAGAAAGTCAAAGAAATGTCTTTCATTCCAATCATGTGGGCAGTCGGAAGATTTCTCTTATTTTCTTTGTTCGTTATCTTGCTACGAACAAGTCGTGATATAAATAATGAACAAATTATATTCTTTATCTTTCTTATAGTTATAGCACTTATTTGTTTTATGCTTTTGAGTCTGTTAAGAGGTAACTTTTTTCACAAACTTTCATCATCTTTACCAATTAAACTAAAAGCACTATCGTTTTTACTTGGATTAGGAAATGGTTATTTATTTCTGATAGGAATATTCTATAGTTTTACATTTTATAACATTTTGACTGTTATTTTCATTCTGGTTGGTCCTTATTTATTAGGGATTTTAATGTCTCCATTATTAAACAATAATAAAATTACTAAGAAGCTAAATCCAGTATATATTTTTATATTAAGCACATTTTTAATGTTATTCGGATTCTATTCGCCAATATTTATTATCCTTAGTGTAACAATTGGTAGCGCTACAATTAATTTGCTTTCTTCTCAAAGTAATTTGAAAGCATATACCCTTAGTCCTTCACACAGAGAGCTTTCCTTACTCTTTTACACAACATGGAAAAACATTGGGAATATATGCATGCAATTCTTTGTATTGGTTGTAATTGTGATGGTTGGAATTTACTACAATGTCGAGTGGTCTCAACTTTTCCAAACAATTGTTGGGAAGCATAAGTTGCAGATTCCGGAGCTATCAGTACCATCATTAATGTTTATTTTAGCATTTAGTTGTTGGCTGGGAATGGTAAGCTTAGCGGTTTGGGTTAGTAAAGGAACTAAGCCGAAGTATGATTAGAATAATGTAAAATGATACAAATATATCATTAGAGGCAATGTCCAGTGAAGTGTCGGTTTCAAATGAAACTTTACGACAAGCTTGGGCTGAGGGAGCCTATGTTCTTTCTCTGTCTAAACAAGACCCTTTACCTATGATCACAGTTAGTGAACAAATTTTAAAATTACTTACTAAAAATGATTAACAGAGAAATAGGAGTAATTTTATGACACAAATAAAAAAAGATAAGTAGCCAAAATAAGTTAATACTTATGATTTTAGTGTTAGGAAACTTTATATGTTTAATTAGTGAGACGGTCATGAATGTGGCTTTACCAAGTATTATTTCAGAATTTGGCGTGAACGCAAGTACAGCTCAATGGTTAACTTCCGGTATATGCTTGTCAAGAGTGATGAACCATTCCCTTTGATTCCATTGGTGCCGTGCTGAACTTTATCACAGGGGCGTTAATGTACTCACTGAATAACCCATTTAAAATCTTTCTTCATTACATTCAACACCCGAACAGATTGCAAATCTTGCGGTCAACTTCGTGTTAAATAGTCTTCAAACAAAAAATAATAAAGAAGGTAATCGCAATGAAAGCAGCAAAATTTTATGGCATAAAAGATATTCGAGTAGAGGAAGCACAATTGCCAGCATTAGAGCAAGGAATGGTGAAAGTGAAAGTAGCTTTTACAGGTATATGTGGCAGTGATTTACATGAGTATGTTGGAGGTGCTTATGCGTTCCGTACACACCCTGTATTAGGACATGAATTTGCCGGAGTGGTTGTGGAAGTCGCAGAAGGTGTAACACATAGAAAAGTAGGAGATCGTGTTGTAATTGAGCCACCAGTTACTTGTGGCAAATGTGATAACTGTAATCGCGGCTATTCAAACTTATGTAAACGCAAGCAATCTTATGGTTATACGATTTCAGGGGGATTTGCTGAATACGCAGTGGTGCGAGAAGATAATATCTACCAACTTCCTGATCAAATGAGTTTAGAGCTAGGAGCACTTGTCGAACCGACAGCTGTAGCGGTCCACGCTGTTCGTCAGAGTCAATTGAAGCTTGGTGATACAGCTGCCATTTTTGGAGCAGGTCCAATTGGCTTATTAGTCCTGCAAGCTGTGAAAGCTGCAGGGGCAAGTGAAATCTTTGTAGTGGAGGTTTCCGATGAACGGCGCCAAAAAGCGCTTGAATTGGGCGCAACGTATGTCATCAATCCAATGGACACAGACGCTGTAGCATTTATTCATGAAAAAACAAATGGTGGGGTTGATGTTGCTTATGATGCAGCAGGTGTTCAAGCAACCTTTACAAGTGGCGTAAGTGCTGTTCATCCAGGCGGTGAATTTAAAATCGTTAGCGTATGGGAAAGACCAGTTGAATTCAACCCAAATGCGGTGGTTTCTCCTGAAGTGAAAATTAGTGGATCATTCGCTTATGTAAACATTTTCCCTGAAGTGATTCGATTACTTGCACGTGGTGTGATTGATGGACAAGCCGTCATTACAAGTCAAATTGCTTTAGAAGATATCGTAGAAAAAGGCTTTGAAGCATTAACGAAAGATCGAAGTCAATGTAAAATTCTTGTCAATATGAGTCTATAATTCCTATCCATAACGCATCCAAACACGATTAACTCAAGTTGGAGTGTGTCTAAAATTTTGACGTAGATTCAATAAAGTATAATATAGGAGGTACAGAGAAGATGAATCAGACAAAAATAAATTTAACTTGGCGCCCTAGAGGTTACCTTCAGTGGCTGCTTACAATTCTGTCTGTGATAGTATGTATTTTTTCCATTATACTGGCATACTATCTTTTTAATCCAAGTAATGTTGATAAAATAATGAGTCAACTTGCAATGTTGAGTTCGATACGTCCGTTGTTCAATCCTACAAATATTCTAGTAGATACAACATTAATAATAATAGTTTTATTAGCCCTTTCTTTTTGGAAGCGTGCCTTAATTGCTCGTACGATTTTAATTCCTATTCTTGTATTACAAATTTTTTTAATAGTGCAGCCCATTAGTAGTATGAAAAACTATGCTAAAAACGAGAATGTACCAGTTTCTCTTAGTTCTCATTTTTTCTATAAGAAAAATATATCAACAAAGCCTAGTGTAGATGTAGTGTATGGGAAAACTAAGGATGGCTTAGAATTAAAGCTTGATGTGTGGCCAGCAAAGACAAAATCAGATGATGTTTTAACACCTGCCATTGTTCAAATACATGGGGGTGGTTGGGTAGGAGGAGATAAAGGTCAGGTTATAGACTGGAATCAGTGGATGAATGATCAAGGGTACACTGTTTTTGATGTCCGATATCGTATGCCTCCTGAAGCAAATTGGAAAGATGAAGTAGGTGATGTGAAATCAGCAATAGGATGGGTAGTAGAACATGCGGATACTTACAAAATCGATCCTAAAAAAATAAATTTAATGGGTCAATCAGCAGGTGGAAATCTAGCTATGCTTGCCGCGTATAGTATGGGAGATAAACATTTGCCACCAACAACGAATGTTCCTGATGTACCAATTAATGGAGTAATTAATCTCTATGGACCATCAGATATGACAAAGATTTATCAGAATAACCCTAGTCCAGGCTATGTCCAAGAGGTTATGAAAGAGTATAAAGGGGGGACACCTTCTGAATATCCTGAGCGTTATAAGACACTTTCACCAATAAGCCATATCCAGGAAAAAACGCCACCAACTATTACGTTTTTAGGATCGGGGGATCGTATTGTTCCTGTAGAGCAAGCTACTATATTGGACGAGAAACTGGCTAAGAGCGGTGTAGAGCATGAATTTTATCTTTTTCCAAAAATCGATCACGGCTATGATGCAAATCCAGGTAGTTTGAGTGTTCAGTTTGCCAAGGAGAAAGTAAAAGCATTTCTTCAAAAGTACAATTAAATAATCATTACGCGTAGCTCCTGAAATGGAAATAGAAAAGCGTTTGAAGGCATTAACCCTTCAAACGCTTTTTTAATGTGCGCCCGGCATGTGTATGAACTATAGGGTGCAAGGGTGTCTGTGGCGACGCGGAATCTGAAGGAAGCTGGAGGTAAAACACCGGTCCGAGGAACACGAATCTCATATAAGGCTAGGTATGAAAGGAGAAAGTAAAAGTATTTCTTCAAAAGTATAATACATGACAAGAACAATTCAATAGGGAATGTCCTAATTATTCCTAAAAACAAATCTCGAATCTGTCATGCGACTCATTTCTCCTTTACTATAAATTTTTAAAAAGCAATCAATTTAAATTTGATTGCTTTTTTCTTTTATAAAGGATGTATTTCTTCCTTTTATGTCCTTCAACTTCTACTATGTTTAAAATGAGGGAACTCTTGTTACGTAAGAAACAGAAAGAACTAAGTGAATATAAAGTGATATACATGATTAAAGATTATTTCTTACTTTTTCATCAAGCATTACATAAGAACAGCTAAGAATTATCAAAGATTTTCCTTCGTCTGTTTAACCTTCTACAGTGCAACGGACGAAAATCTCGCAGATATGAGAAAAAAACGGTCTTTGATATTTTGAGTGTCGTTTATGAGTATATAACTTCTATTGATCAGGTAGCATAGTTATAGTGAAAAAATTGAAACCCAATTGGGGTTATTTGATATGCCTACTTTGATGATATATATATAATAATAAAAAAACTACATGGAAATATCAGTCTTTGTATAAACATATGTTTTAAGTTGTTGGATGTATGGCGTTACCCCGTTAAGGCTACAAAGATTTTATCATTGCCATACTTTCGGGATACTCAGATTGGTGTTTTTTTACTGTAATTGAAGAATAATGTACTATATTAATCATATATTTTACATGCTATAAAATTGTATTCACCTCGATTTGAGGATTAGCATAAACAGTATGTAAAGAAAACCTCATTGAAAAGAAAAACCTCTTTACAATATCAAAAGAGGTTATATTGCTATTTATGCATTGAACGTTCTTTTGTATCGATGCATTTATGCGGTAAATGCGATTCATGTAGATAGTCTCCACTTAAAATAATGAACTAAGAGCAAGGTTTGAAATAAGATTGCAAAATGGAAGGAGATTAAAAAATTAATAAAAATTTAATATTTTCCCTACTTTTTATTTAATTACTTATCTATATCCTATATATAAGTATTGAATCAAGGGAGAATAGAAATGAAAACAGTATTAGAAGCAAAAAAGATAAAAAAAGTATACGACACAGGTGGAAATAAATTTGAGGCTTTAAAAGGGATTAACTTACAAGTGCAAGAAGGTGATTTCGTTGGCATTATGGGACCTTCTGGATCCGGTAAGACGACGCTACTAAACGTTCTTTCAACAATTGATAATGTGACGAATGGTGAGATTTTCATTGATGGAGAAGACATCGGGAAGATGAATGATGATAAGCTGGCGTTATTTCGCCGGAATCATTTAGGTTTCATTTTCCAAGATTTTAATTTATTAGATACGCTAACGGTGAAAGAGAATATTGCGCTTCCACTTGCGCTATCAAAAGTGGAAGCGAGAGAAATTGATCCACGCGTTTTGGAAATTGCGAAGAAGTTTGGGATTGATCATATTTTAAATCAATTCCCATACCAAGTATCTGGAGGACAGAAGCAGCGTTGCGCAGCATCTCGTGCAATGATTACAAATCCAGGTATGATTTTTGGAGACGAGCCAACAGGAGCACTTGATTCTAAGTCAGCAACAGATTTATTAGAAAGTATGAAGTCATTAAATGAACAGGATAACTCAACCATTTTAATGGTAACGCATGACTCGTTTGCGGCAAGTTACTGTAAACGAGTGGTTTTCATTAAAGATGGTGAGTTGTGTAAAGAGTTACATCGCGGGGAATTAACACGTAAACAGTTCTTCCAACAAGTAGTTGACGTAATGTCCGTCATTTCTGGAGGTGCAATTGATGACGTTATTTGATATCATTCAACGGAATATACGACGTAATCTTAAAGAGTATATACTCTATTTTGCATCCCTAACTGCAAGTATAGTTATCTATTTTATGTTTGCATCACTTCGCTATAATACACAATTAAATGCAGCATTGACTAATAGCGTGGAGACTAAGAACCTTCTTCAATCTGCAAAAGTAGTTCTTATTGTTTTTATTGCCATATTTATTATTTACTCTACCAATTTCTTTATAAAGAAGCGTAAAAAAGAAGTAGGGTTATACTCTTTACTAGGTATAACTAAAAAACAAATCGGTACAATGTTATTTTGTGAAACCATAATAATGGGGAGCGTAGCTTTAGTAATTGGAGTAATAATTGGCAGTTGGAGTTCAAAGTTAGCTTTTGAAATACTAATGAGTTTAATGAAATTAAAGGTGCCCGTTCATTTTGAGTTTTCTATAAAGGCGCTGATAGACACATCCGTAGTCTTTTTAGCTATTTTATTATATACGGCTTGGAAAAACTCTCGCGTAATTTATCAATTTTCTTTAATTGAGATGTTTCAAGCTAATCATCAAGGGGAAAGTATGCCAAAAGTATCTAGGATCATTGCATACATGAGCATTATTTTAATAGGATTAGGTTATTTGTCTGCCTTTTTTATTCATGAAATCATAAAATTTTTACAGATCCCTACGTATCAGAAACCTATGTATATCCCGGCTATTATTTTGATTGCAATTGTTCTTGGGACATATTTATTATTCACGTCTTATACAGTTGTTATATTAAAGAAAATGAGAAGTAAAAGGACAATGTTTTATAATGGTATGAGCATACTGAACATTTCACAGTCATTATATCGAGTAAAAGGAAATGCAAAGTTACTTGCGACAATTGCTATATTAAGTGCCGTAGCTTTAACAGCAATTGGGACTGTTACATCGGCATATTTTTATGGACAAGCTGAAGCAAAAAACAAGGCACCGTACAGTTTTTCATATGAAAAACAAGATGATGCAATTGAAAAGCGCATACAGGGTGTTTTCGAAGAGAACAAGAAAACAAATTCAATTATCCGTGATTTTGAAGTTGAAATGGTATCAGTTAAGGGAGGGGCTTTTGAGGAAGAAGGAAATACAAGTCTACCCAACCCTCCTTATAAAATAGCATATGATTTTCAGCTTATGTCCCAATCTATTTTGAATAAGAATGCTAAAAATTTAGGAGTGAAGAAGGTCAAATTAAATCCAGGAGAAGTAGTTATATATAATCTACAGCCTGATAAGAATTTTGAAAAGGGAAATAGACTTCAATTACCCCTTGAAGTTGAGCCGAAAATATCTGTCATTCAGGGTATGGAAATGCGTAAACTAACAAATTTAGGAGATTTGGTTGTCATTGTACCTGATCAGCTCTATGAAAGGGTTAAGCTAACACATCAGACCTATATTGTGAAAAATATTGATGTAACGCAACAAAAGGAAAGTAAAGAGTTGACAGAAGGTTTATTAAAGATAGTACCTGCTGATGATGATATTAAAATCAATACTTTCTATAAAACAAATTTAGATGTTATGGAGACGTATGGGACTATGTTATTTATTGGAGGTTTTTTAGGGGTTGTATTTGTACTGGCAACAGGTTCTATTATCTATTACAAACAATTATCTGAAGCGCATGCTAATCAGAGATATTATGAGACTCTTCGTAAGATTGGTGTTACGAAAAAAGAGGTAAGAAAGTCAATTTCAAAACAAGTTCGTTTTAGTTTTATTTTACCCGTGATAATCGGACTTGTTCATAGCTTATTTGCTTTACCAGTAATAAGCAACATGCCTATATTTAATATCATAATTCCTATTTTAATTAGTAGCGGTGTATATTGCATAATTTATTTCGGATATTATGTGTTAACTGTTTATTCGTATTTTAGAATTGTTTATAAATAATAAATTTTTTGATATTAAGTCAATAAAATAGGAACTAAAACCTACTAATTTTTTAAATAGTAAATAATAGTTATTTTCAACTTTTATATTAACTAAGTTTAATATTTAATAAATAAATAATTAATCTAGTGAAATAAAAACCTAACATATATAAGGGGGAGTTTTACTTGAGAACGATGCGACAATTATTACAAAAAAGAGCAATGCAATCACCAAATTTGGAAGCACTTGTAGGAGGAGGGAAAAGGTATAGGTTTCAGCAATATAATGAACGAGTAAATCAGCTTGCACATTATTTGTTACATAATGGTGTGCAAAGAGGCGATCGTATAGGAATACTATGCAAAAATAATCACCCGTTTCCAAGCATTATAATAGCAAGCTTAAAAATTGGAGCGGTATTCATTCCGCTAAACCATCAGCTTACTATTTACGAATTGGAAACGATTGTAAAAGATGCGAAATTAAAAATATTAGTTATTGATGAAGAATTTAGTGAAGTTGTATTAAAGATTGATGCAGTTAAAGAAATTCCCTATGTAATTGAAACGACAAAAGAAGGCTTTGGTTCAGTTGAATTAAAATTACAAGAACAGCCAATTGTAGAACCAAACGTAGAAATTCATGAAGATGATGATGCCATTTACTTATTTACTTCAGGAACGACTGGGCAGGCAAAAGCATGTGTGATTGGACATAAAAACTTACATCATTATTTTACTGAGGTTGCGGGGAAAGAAGAAATTCCAGCAGGTGAACGCTTTTTATCGGTGCACCCATTGTTTCATATGAGTGGTGTGCTTGCTATTTTAAATTGTATTTATTATGGTGTTACGATGATCTTTTTAGCTGATTCGAATCCTACTCTTATTTGGGATAAGATTGAAGAAGAGAACATTACTACGATGCTTGCGTTCCCAACTGTTTATAGTTACATGCTTGATGAATTAGATAAAAAAGAGCGCAATATTTCAACCTTTAAAGTAGCGCAAAGTGGTGGTACAAAAGTGCCAGAAACACTTATTCAAAAATATATGGAAAAAGGAATATACATGGTGCAAGGTTATGGTAGTACAGAAGGCTGGGTAGTAACTTTTTGGCATCCAATGATGGGGAAAGAAAAAATGTCTTCTGTAGGGAAAACTTTGAAGCATGTAGAGTTGAAAATTGTTCATCCAGAAACAGGTGATGAACTAACAACAAATGAAGTTGGAGAGATTCATGTAAGCAGTCCATACATGTTTAAAGGATATTGGAATAATGAAATGGCGACAAAAAAGGTAGTAAAAGATAATTGGTTTAACATGGGTGATGCCGGCATGATAGATGAGGATGGATTCCTACATATTATGGGAAGATATAAAGACGTTATAGTACGCGGTGGTGACAACGTATATCCAGATCAAGTGGAGGATGTTATTCATGAAATAGATGGGATTTTAGAAGTAGCAGTAGTTGGAATTTTGGATGATTTTTGGGGAGAGATTCCAAGAGCGTATATTGTGAAGGATATTAAAACAACATTAACAGAAGAAAGTATTGTGCAATATTGTAAGGGGAAATTAGCAAGTTACAAAATACCTGAAGTTGTATTCATAGAAGAGTTACCGAAAAATGCTTTAGGAAAAGTGTTGAAGAGAGAATTACGGGATGTAGTTCTTGTGAAGTAAAAAGGTTACTGAGCGGTGAAGAACCCAGTTATGTATAAGGTATGACTGGGTTTTTGTGTATCAAACACATAATAATTTACTAGGTTTATAGTGGGAGCATCCACATCCATCACCTTAAGGATCTGGACTATTTTTGAAGCTAAAAGCACGTTACTATTCTCTGATGTTAATGAGAAAGGGTGACAGACTTTAATACCTTTATTCGCTCAGAAAGTAATTGTATTACTTCTGATCTTACTTCAACTTTATTATTTAATATTTTAGGGGTAGCGGCTCAAATAATCGTGGTGATACGTATTGAATTTAGGAAATAAAGGGAGAAAATCTATGTAGTAAAGAAGAAGCTTTGCTACATAGAAAAAGGGCTAATCCCTTTTATTCGTACTAAATCAAGTTAAATAATATTTAGGGATGAGGAAAGTAGTGTAATTGTATAGAAAAGGTTTCTGGGTTGAGAATTTGTTTTTCTCGTTAATGAAGCTAAGAAAAGCAATTAACACAAAAACGAAAAGTCTGTATTTTTTATATCCCTGCATTCTCGATTTGTAATAATATTACCGCAACAATCGTAATTATTATTCCGAAAATTAAAGATATAATTCTGATTCTAAGGGTATTTCGGGTTGTTTAATTGAAATTTGAGAAAAAGTATAAATACTTTTCAATAAATATAAAACGAAAATTAGGTATCTTTATGCATGGTAAATTAGCGTAAATAAGAATAGACAGGGAGTTTCAACTCGTTTGAGTTTAAAGTGTTTTTAACTCCGAAGAAACATTAATAATTTTAATTATTGGCAAAATTATAATGTAAGATTCAGGCGGAAGGGGTAATGTGAAAGAAACAATTAGTAGCTATGAAGATTTATTAGATATGTTAGACTCATTAATTAAGTCCGTTAAAATATGAGTAACCCTGAGTTTTCCTCCTCTTATCTAAAGGAGGAACTATTTTGGGATATGGTGGTAGTTACGGTAAAGGCTGTGGTTTTGCAGGAGGATTTGCTTTATTAGTTATATTATTTATTCTATTAATCATTATCGGATGCAGTTGCTTCTGCTAAAAAACTATTAGAAAAGGTACCTATATATGGGTACCTTTTCTTTATCTGTATTATTCAATATCTGGTTACAGACTTTTATCACGATTGGAATCGGGTTTACCATTTTTAGAATTTGCCATGCCTCAAATATGAATTGATTTGAGACATGAGTTTTTAACTTAAAGACTTCTGAACCATTTTTTTATAAGAGAAATACCTATCACTCTTGTTGGTAAAGTGCACAGCATTATATGCGATGTTTCTATAAATGCGAAAAGTTAACAAAACGATATTTTTGATGAGTGGCAAATGTTTGTATAATTTTTTTGTTTTTTATACCATCTTTTTAGGAACTTGGGGTACTGCCGAGATATATGTAATTTCGAGTTATAGACTTACTTTTATTTTAAATCCGACTTAAAATTGCGGTTTGCTCAATTATTTTTGAATTGTATAAGTGAACAATCTCTGTTGAAAGTAATGAACTAAGATCTAGATTTGAAATAAGATTGCAACAAAGAAAATTTAATAAAAATTTTATATATGCCCTACATTTTATTTAATTAATTTTCTCTATCCTATATATGTGTTGGATTAAGGAGGGGATAGAGATGTAGAAACGTGAAACTGTATAGCCTGGCGCAACACATAGCATTCAAAAAATACTAAAATAATTTGTCTTCTCAAAGGAATAATAGGAATTTAAACTATCTCCCAAAAGAATGAATTCGACTTTAGTACTTTTACAGGTGGCATAAATAGAGTAATTAAGTTTTAAATTGTATGAAAGTGAAAGGTGATGGAGAATAAAATGAAACCCATTACAATTTTAATAGCTGATGATGAAGTGGAAATTACGGAGTTAATTGGGATACATTTAGAAAAAGAAGGTTATCATGTTGTGAAAGCTACTGATGGGGAAGAAGCAATTCGTATTGTGCAATCAAAGCCTATCGATTTAATTATATTAGATATTATGATGCCCAAAATAGATGGTTACGGAGTAGTACGAAAAGTCCGTGAAAAGTATAATGTACCTATTATCTTTTTAAGTGCAAAAACATCTGATTTTGATAAAGTAACAGGTCTGGTACTAGGCGCAGATGATTATATGACTAAGCCTTTTACACCAACTGAATTAGTTGCACGTGTCAATGCACAACTTCGAAGATTTTACACGTTAAATCAACCAATAGTAGAGAATAATAATCCTGTTTTAGAAGTAAGTGGTGTTGTTATTGATTTCGAGCGACGAACGGTACATGTATACGGAGAGCAAATTGAATTAACTCCAAAAGAATTTGATATTTTATATTTATTAGTGAGTCAACCGAAGAAAGTATTTAGTGTTGAAAATATATTTCAGCAAGTATGGGCAGATGATTATTACGATGGAGGAACTACAGTTACGGTGCATATTCGTACTTTACGAAAAAAAATGGGGGAAGATAAAAGAAAGAACAAGTTAATAAAAACGGTATGGGGAGTAGGCTATACTTTCAATGGCTAAAATAATGAATAGTTTTCGATTTAAAATGATTGCTTTGTTTGCGCTAAGCATGGTACTAGCAGCTGGCGCTACATATATGCTTGTAAAAATAGTAGGTTTCTGTTTAAGAATGATGTTTAGTCGTGAAGATTATATACACATTTTACTTCTGGTTAGAGGAGATATTTATCTTTCTTTTATTTCCGTCGCCCTACTATCTACTTTGTTTTTTTTCTTTTTAACAAAACAATATTTAAAGTATTTTGATAAAATTTCTAATGGCATTCATCATCTAGCTAAAGGAGATTTTACAAATAAGGTTTCTATTTCATCAAATGATGAATTTGGCGATATTGCACGTGAAATTAATATCGCGAGTGAGAAATTAAAAAAGGCGGTTGAAAGAGGAGAATTTGCTGAAAATAGTAAAAATCAGCTTGTTGTAAACTTAGCACATGATTTAAGAACGCCATTGACATCTGTGCTTGGTTATTTAGATTTAATTCTCAAAGAGGAGAATTTAACGAAGGAACAGATTAACTATTATTCTACAATTGCATTTGCAAAATCACAGCGACTTGAGAGTTTAATTGATGAGTTGTTTGAAATTACACGAATGAATTATGGCGTGCAAAAATTAGATGAAAAATCCATTAATGTAAGTGAATTGTTCATACAGCTAGATGAGGAATTATACCCATTATTTGAGAAGAATCAATTAGAAACTAGATTACATGTTGAGCCTCATTTAACTATCAACGGTGACGGGAATTTGTTAGCTCGAGTATTTGAAAATCTTGTAACAAATGCCGTTCGATACGGAAATAAAGGACAATTTGTTGATATGAATGGATACAGTGAAGAGGGAGACGTTGTTGTACAAATTGTTAATTACGGAGATATGATCCCTGAAGAAGCGTTACCCTATCTTTTCGATATGTTTTATACAGGTGATAAAGCGAGAACAGTGCAGAAAAACAGTACGGGTCTTGGGTTATTTATTGCAAAAAATATTGTAGAACAACATAATGGGAAGATTTCTGCACAAAGTGATGAAATCAGAACAATATTTGAAGTGAGATTGCCAAAAGACGAGAATTCAAACATTTAATAAATATTTAATTTTTACCCCACTTTTTATTTAATTAATTTCTTCTATCCTATACATAGGTTAGGGCAAGGAGAAATTAGAAATAAAAAGTGTTTTTTTGTAACACGATGATTTTAAAAAAGGAGATGTTTATATTTTTAAATTTAATTTATATAGAATTCCCCAAAAAATTAACTAATTACCCAAAAAGAAATAATGGTTTCCAAAAATAAAATATAGGAAAAAGTGAGGATAATATGAAGAAAGTAACTAAAGTAGTCATCGTTGGTGTGGTAACAATTGGTATAGGATTTGGAGCGTATATGACGTTTGCTGGGGGATCTGAACCGGTTATATCCTCTAAAGTATATCAAGTAACAGAAAAACAAATAGAGAATCAGCAAAAATTTGCTGGTGAAGTGATTCCAAATGGAATGGAAACCATTCCATTTGATCCAACAAAAGGTACGTATGAATTAGCTGTTCAAAAAGGGGCTGAAGTAAAGAAAGGGCAGCTTCTGTTTAAATACAGTGATCCAACTGTTAAACAAGGCGTAACAGAAGCAGAAATGCAAAAGAGAATTGCACAAAAAGAGGTAACATTACAACAAAAACAAATTGATGTAGCAAAACAAAAACTACAAAAAGATAAAAATGCTGGTCTTCCTGCGGAAGCAGTAAAAGCATCACAAATTGAAATTCAACAATTAGAATCACAACTTGAAATGAAGAAGTTTGAAGTAGAAAAAGCTGATGAAATGATTAAAGTAGCAAAAGAGAAGTTAAACACACTTTCTGTAACGAGCCCTGCCGATGGTGTCATTGATGATATTGTTACAACTTCAAATGAAAAAAACGGTATGAGCGGTATTACACTCTGTCACGATGGCCTGTTTAAAGTGAAAGGTCAACTAACTGAATACGAGCTTGCTAGCGTGAAAGTGGGACAAGAAGTAACGGTTTCCTCAAAAACTGTTGCTGGCAAGACTTGGACAGGAAAAGTAACAGAAATCGGTTCTACCCCACTAAAAAGTATGGATGAAAACAAGACAGTTTCTAACTATCCATTCACTGTTATATTAGATAATAATGAAGAATTACAAAACGGATTCCATGTATATGTAATGCGTAAATCTGGTGAAGCAACTGGTACAATTGTTCCGAAAAGCAGTATCTTGAAAAAAGGGGATAAAAATGTTGTCTTTGTTGTAAAAGACGGAAAAGCAAAAGAACAAGCTGTTAAGGTTGAATTCGAAACAAATAGCGAAGCAAAAGTTTCTGGAGTGAAAAAAGGGGAACAGATTATCTCTAATCCTCCTGTAGATCTAAAAGATGGTATGGAGGTTGCCACGCAATGATTAACTTACAAGGAATTACCAAATCTTTTCAAAATGGTACAGAATCTATTCAAATTTTACATGGAATTGATGTGACTCTGAATCAAGGAGATTTTACCTCTATCATGGGACCGTCTGGTTCTGGTAAATCTACATTAATGAATATCATCGGTTGCTTGGATAAGCCCACGACGGGTACGTATGAATTAGCTGGTCAAAACATTTCAAACATGTCTGAAACAGAACTCGCACATGTTCGCAATAAAGAGATTGGATTCGTATTCCAAAACTTCATGTTATTACCGAGACTTACAGCACTTCAAAACGTTGAATTACCGCTTATTTACGCTGGAGTTGATAAAAAAGAAAGGCAAGAGCGTTCATTTGCGGCTTTAACGAAAGTTGGTTTAGCTAATCACGCTACCCACATGCCAAATGAATTGTCAGGTGGTCAAAAACAGCGTGTTGCAGTCGCACGAGCAATTGTAAATAACCCGAAATTTATTTTGGCAGATGAACCAACAGGTGCACTAGATACGAAAACAGGTGAACAAATTGTAAATCTATTTTACGAATTAAACAAACAGGGCTCAACAATTATTATGATTACCCACGATCGTGAAATCGGGGAAGCCGCAGCACGTCGAATTGTTATTCGTGACGGAAACATTGTTCAGGATTGGAGAGAATAAATTTGAATATACATGAAAATATACGTATGGCTATATCTTCTATCTTTGCACATAAAATGCGATCCATTTTAACGATGCTGGGACTTATTGTTGGAATCGTTGCGATTATTACGATTCTTGCAATGGGTGATGGGCAAACTGCAAAGATGAAAAAAGAGTTTGAGAAGAACAACCATATGGATGAAATTAATATAGAGTATAACAATCCGGATTTCCCATTAGAGAAGGCGAAAATTACATCAGATATGGTAAAGCAATTACAAGTGATCCCAGGTGTAAGGGATGTGTATCCATTTGTGAGCATGAACGTAAAAGCATATACGGGGTCACAAGATGTTACTTTTAATTTGTTTGCGGGAACAGGTAACTTTATGCAGGATAGTAAAATAAAAATGGTACATGGACGTGAGTTAACAGAGGATGAGCTAAAAAAAACAATTCCTATTGTAATTATCCATGAAGATTTATTTACAAAGGTATTTGATACTTGGAAAGATGATTTATATATAGACATAAAAGGGAAACCATATAAAATTGTCGGGGTTTACAAACATGAGGATGGTTTGAACCGGAAATTTAAATCGTATGCAGGATATACACCTATTGATAATGTCCCGCTGATTTCAGGGGTTGAGGAGTATGATACAGTGAAAATTAAGTTATCTTCTCCTAGTGAGAGAGAAACTGTAGAGAAACAAGCTGTATCTGTATTAAATGATTTGAAATCACCGGAATTCGAGCATCCATTTACAGCGGTGGATACGGGAGCAAATAGTCAAGGGCAAGAAAAAGCAGACCGAGAGTTGAAAATGGTGTTCGCTTGTATCGCTGGGATGTCTTTAATGGTAGGTGGTGCTGGTGTGATGAATATCATGCTTATATCCGTTACAGAGCGTACGCGTGAAATTGGTGTTCGAAAAGCACTTGGTGCAACAAGAGGGGAAATATTAATGCAATTTCTCATTGAAGCTTGTATTTTAACAGCATTGGGCGGAGCGATTGGTATTGGATTAGGTATTATCTTTTCCTGGATAGCTGCACTAATAGGTAGCTGGCCACTTATTATTTCTGTAAAACTCGGTCTACTATCTGTTGGAATATCAATATCAATTGGGATTGCCGCTGGTATACTTCCGGCTAATAAAGCATCTAAATTGGATCCAGTTGATTGCCTACGATATGAATAAGAATAGTTAAATGGATAAGTTTGATGGGAAGATATTTTCGCAAAATATAGAAGGGGAGAGGAATATAGAGATGAAAAGAGTATTAGAAGTGAAAAATATAAAAAAAGTATATGCCACAGGTGGAAATGAATGTGAAGCTTTAAAAGAGATTAACTTACTAGTGCAAGAAGGTGAGTTCATTGGAAGTATGGGACCTTCTGGGTCTGGTAAGAAGGTGCTATTAAACGTCTTTTCTACAATTTATAATGTGACTAATGCCGAGATTTTAATTACTGGAGAAGACATCGTGCAGATGAATGATGATAAGTTAGCTTTATTCCGCCGTATTCATTTAGGTTTCATTTTCCAAGATTATAATCTATTAGATACGCGAAATTTGGAAATGTGAGACAATAAAATGGTGATTATATGAAATTTAAATCATATTTCATAGCTTTATCATAAATAAAAAGGGGAGGAATTCTTATGTATGTGAGGGTACGAGAACGTCTTACAGCAGAAGAACGAAAGCATTATATGCAAATCCCCTCTGATATTAGCAAATGGAGAATAGGCACATACTTTACCTTCAGTCAGCATGACAAAAAATCATTAATCGCCATCGAAGGAACTATAACCAACTGGGTTTTGCTATGCAATTAAGCGTTTTAAGATATTTAGATTGGACTTTATCAGATATTGAGCACATTCCTAACGAATTTTTAGAATTTGTAGCGAGATAAATTGGTACAGGTACAAAAGAATGGAGACTTTATGCCCAGCTGGAAGCTACAAGGTATGAACATGTAGAAGAAATTCGAAAAGAATATGGTTTGCAAAATTTCACAACTATAGATTATCTAAATTTCTTCAATCTCATGCATTAAATAATGGGAATACTACATATCTCATTGCGGCAGCATGGCAAGAATTACGCACTTAGCAAGTTATACTTCCTTCAATGGCAGTCATAGAAATAGCAATATACACGTGAAAGAGCTGAAGTAACCGTATTTAAAACGCTTACAAATTCTTTATCTCTTGTACAAAAAGAAAAAATAAGTAGTTTACTTCAACTTATGCCTAACTCTTCAAAAACATATTTAACTTGGTTAAAAGAAATATCTGGCTAATTTTCACCAGAATCCTTTTTAAAGGTAATTGAGCGTTTAGAGTATATAAAAGGTTTATAGTTAAATATTGATACAAAAGGTATACATCCAAATTGTTTACGACAATTATCTCGGATTGGGGCACGCTATGAAGCTTATTCATTTCGAAGGTTTAAAGATGTATACCAAATAGTTACTAATTACGTTATATAGAATTTCCTTATTTGAGGGGAATTAATTTTGAGCAAAATAATCTTTTTGTATACCTAGAAAATTTATAAGAAGAGTGCTAGTAATTATGATGATAAGTGGAATTTATTGAGCACTTTAGGAGAGTTTCATGAATAAAATAATAGAATT
Organism: Bacillus cereus group sp. N6; assembly: GCF_016483705.1. Classification (NCBI taxonomy): domain Bacteria; kingdom Bacillati; phylum Bacillota; class Bacilli; order Caryophanales; family Bacillaceae; genus Bacillus; species Bacillus cereus group sp. N6. Next base: position 26,945 of record NZ_JAEHBI010000040.1, on the reverse strand, counting down.
ATTAAGGAATTTAGATAAAAAACTACTTTCGATTTTATGCATGTTTTGTATTATTAGTATCACTGCAATTTATAGTAGTCAACAAACTGGTCAGTATGGAAGCACAAACTTTGCATTGCAGCAAGGTAGGAACTATATAATTGGTTTTGTACTGTTAATAATTGTTGCAAGTATTGATTGGGATCAATGGCAAAAGTTATCTTGGCCACTGTATATTGTTGGTTTTGCATCAATTGTTATATTAAAAATATTACCGGAATCAACGTTTACTCCCGTTAAATTAGGTGCAAAAAGATGGTTTCAATTTCCTGTCATCGGTCAAATTCAACCATCGGAGTTTTTCAAAATTGCACTAATTATATTTATCGCAAATTTAGTAGTAAAGCATAACGCCCAATATATGATTCGGACATTTAAAACTGATGTATTATTGGTAGGGAAAATTATGTTAGTTTCAATCCCTCCTATTGTTCTAGTATATAAACAGCCAGATACAGGTATGGTGTTCTTATATGCAGCAGCTATTGCAAGTATTTTATTTATGTCAGGGATTCAAAAGAAATTAATTGCAGTTCTTGCAGCCATTCCGGTAACTATATTATCTACGTTAATATTTATATACGTAAAATATCCAGATTTTTTCTTTAAAGAATTAGTTACTAAGTTAAAAGATCACCAACAATCACGTATTATAGGTTGGCTAAATCCAGCTGAAAATGTAGACCAAGGGTACCAAACGCAACAATCTCTTTTAGCGGTTGGAAGTGGTGAATTACATGGAAAAGGATTCGGCCAAGGAAGTGTATATATTCCTGAAAAGCATACTGATTTTATTTTTGCTACTATCGCTGAAGAGGGCGGATTTATAATTGCATCTCTCGTTATATTGGTCTTGTTACTTCTTATATATCGAATAACTATAATTGCTCATTCAGCAGAGAGTCTGTTTGGTACATTATTATGTGCTGGGGCAATTAGTGTTTTAACACTACAAATCTTCCAAAATATTGGTATGATTGTTGGGATGATGCCGGTAAAAGGAATTGCACTTCCTTTTTTATCATATGGAGGGAGTTCACTATTTTCAAATATGATAATGATGGGACTTATCTTATCGGTGCATAAAAGTTATAAAAAATATATGTTTCAAGTTAATTAAAAGTTAAGAATGTATTTAGGGGTATTTTGGTAAACATTAATATCTAAAAACGAAAAGAAATGAGATATAGTCCAACTAGAAAACTAGAGGATACCAATTCATTAAGGGGTAGCGCCACACATCCATCAACTTAAGGTATGTGTTTATACAAAGGCGGATCTTCCCATGTAGTTTCTCATTATTTTTTATAGACATCCTAAAAGTAGGCATATCAAATAACCCCTGACGGGTTACAATTTTTTCACTATAATACTACTTCACGGTCCGATGGTTTTGTATATAAGAAATGTAGTTTATTTATAAACAACTAGGAGAACAAAACATGAAAATAGTAATCAAATTATGTATGGTAGGAATCGTCTTTATGTCGTTATTAGGGGCATGTTCTTTTGGTAAGACCCAAGACCCAAGGAATGGGGCTATAATTATTGGAGAAGAACAAAGATTAAAAGAGATAGTAAATCAACATAAAAGTGAAATTAAATCAAATGATTTGTATATGGTAAAAAGAGCAGAAAGCGACGGGAAGCAAGTATTAATTATAGATCAAAAAACAGCAGAAGGTGTTATGAAGAAAGGGGTATTAAGAAAGACTGATCATCGAGGGGTTACTAGTGACAGCCCAATCACCTCTTTACCAGCCATTCCAAAAGGGAAAGTTTTGATGTTTACCACCAATAAAGATAAAGAGATAAAAGAAATTAAAGTAAATGATAAAAAAATCAAAGTACAATACGAGGATGATATCTCATTAGGACGTGTACGTATTCCAACTTATGAAGAAATAATTTTGATTGTAGACGCTACAACATTTAAGGATTTACCGGGAACAGAAACTTATATGGTAGTATTACACTTCAATAAGTCTTATGGAGAAAATACAGAGTTTAATTCAGATAATCTAGAAGAATTACAAATATGGTATGAATGGAAAAATTTAACTAAAGATATGAGGGAACAAGTAAATACATTCAATACAGTTTCAATCATAGAAAAGTAGCAGCTATCATGTAATCCTGTTTTTTTCATCTTTGTCTAAACGTACAAAGTTTTAGGCAAGCGCTTAAAAGGGTTCTGGTGCAAAAACTTCAAGGTAATTACAAGAAATCTCTAAAACTTGGACATACTGATACTATTACTCTAAAAAGGTGTGTGATCGGTATGGAAAAGAAAAATTAGTTCAAATGGAAGCACTATCAGCCTGATATTATTTTATTAACGGTACAACCTAAGTTTTCTTGATTTAGTGGAAATGATGGAGGAACGTGGTTTATCCATTTCTCATACAACGATTATGCGTTAGGTTCATCAGTATGGTCCTGAATTCGACAAACGGATCCGACGTTACCTCAAACAAATAAATGACTCTTGAAGAGTCGATGAAACATATATCAAAGTAAAAGGTCAATGGATGTACCTGTATCGTGCTGTTGATTCGAACGGAAACACAATCGATTTTTGCCTAAGTAAAACAAGAGATCATAAGGCTGCAAGGCGCTTTTTCAAGAAAGCTTTGCGGTCTTTTCATGTTTCAAAGCCACGTGTGATAACAGTCGATAAGAATCCAGCTTATCCCATAGCAATTGAACAGTTAAAAAAAGAAAAAAGCATACCTAGCGGTATGCGACTTAGACAACAAAAGTACTTGAATAACATAGTAGAACAAGATCGTCGCTTTATAAAGAAGCGAATCCGTTCTATGCTAGGTCTTAAATCTCTTGACACAGCCACATCCATTCTTTCTGGAGTAGAAGCCATGCATATGATTAAAAAAGAACAGATTACTTTACGGAACCAGTCTGTCCAAAATCAAAAAGAATTCATCCATTAATTGTTTGGACTTGCAATATAAGATACGATTCCGTTAGGAATATATGTGCTTTATTCTCTTTTGTTTTATTTTTGCACCAGAACCGGAAATCTCACGTAAAATACTGTTCTTTCCAAACTATACAAAAAAACACCAAAGGGCTATCAAAGGTGTTACTTCGCCTGTTCAATCACCTACACTTGCCCTTTAGAAAAAAGAAACAATCTCGCCTAAAATTGACTTTGCATAAGCTTAGCTTAATAGCGATGTTGCGGTACCCAATACCTATCAATTTTAGAAATCAATGGTTTCTAAAAACAAAAAATAATCTAAATTCTCATGAATAATTGTTGCAGTGATATAAAATTTTTGTTTTAGAAATATCTCAAATATTAGCTTGATGGGAATGGGTACGAACCTTCCTTAACAATATTTGATGAATTTTAATTGAATTTGTCAGTTATATTTTTGAGAATTATAGAGTTTATGCAATTAAATGGTTTACAAATTCAAATTAAATATTGACAACAGAATAAATGAAGTGCTGAAGCATGCGGAGAAATTAGCTTTGCAGTATGGAATGTTAACAGAAGAAGATGATTATTCCATTTTAGACAGTGATACATGTAGAGAGTTTTTTGCAAAATACTCAATTGCGGTAGGTTCTACAGGTAATTTAGGACTAAGCATTGGGATTATGAGTGCAAAACTAGGTTTTAACGTAACTGTTCATATGTCAGCAGACGCAAAAGAATGGAAAAAAGATTTATTAAGAAGTAAAGGTGTAAACGTTATTGAATATGAAGCTGATTATAGTAAAGCAGTAGAAGAGGGGCGTCAGCAAGCGGATGCAGATCCTAGCTGTTATTTTGTAGATGATGAAAACTCACATGATTTATTTTTAGGATACGCAGTAGCAGCATCGCGATTACAAAAGCAATTAGAAGAGTTAGAGATTGTAGTAGATGAAGAGCACCCTTTATTCGTTTACCTTCCTTGCGGAGTAGGTGGCGGACCTGGCGGAGTCGCATTTGGTTTAAAGTTATTGTATAAAGACAACGTACACTGTTTCTTTGGGGAGCCAACGCACTCTCCATGTATGTTACTCGGTTTAATGACAGGACTTCATGATAAAATTGCCGTTCAAGATATCGGGATTGATAATGTAACAGACGCGGACGGACTAGCGGTAGGAAGACCGTCTGGATTTGTCGGTAAAACGATGGAACCATTTTTGAGTGGAAATTACACAGTAAGTGATGAAGAGTTATATAGATTGTTAAAAGAACTAGCTGATACGGAAAATATTTATTTAGAGCCTTCTGCGCTAGCGGGAATGATAGGGCCAGTGAAAGTATGCAAAGAAGATGAGTATTTACAAAAACAACAGTTAACAGAGAAGATGAAGAAAGGTACTCATATTGTGTGGGGAACTGGCGGTAGTATGGTTCCAGAAGATGTGATGAGTGGATATTATAAAACAGGTGAGTCATTAATAATATTAGAAAAATGAGGCTAATTGTGGCCTCATTTTTTATTTATATGACATATGTATTATTATAAATTCTTTGTTATTTTCGCATTAGTTCATTATAGTATAGATATAAAGAACGAATAGCAAATAAACATAACAAAAAAGCTTTATTTTACATAATAAGAGGATGTGTATACGATGTCATTACAGACTAAATATATAGCGGGTATTTCGCTTGGGGTTATGGGAGTAGGTTTTGCGGCTTCTATCCCTTTTCAAGGAACGGTAGCTGGAGAGATTATACAAGGGGGATTTGAAGCTGGATTAGTTGGTGGACTTGCGGATTGGTTCGCAGTTACAGCATTATTCCGTCATCCGATGGGAATTCCAATTCCTCATACAGCGTTATTACCTAAAAATCGTAAACGAGTAACGAAAGGGCTCATTCATACGTTAGAAAATGAGTGGCTGACGAAAGAAAGTATTACGAATAAAGTAAAAGAAATGCAGCTAGCGCAAATGGTACTGCAAATCGCTGAGAGAGAAATGCAGTCTGACGCTGTGAAAAAGGGAATTGTAAAAATTGCTGAGAAGGCGATTGTTACAATAGATACGGAAAAGTTAGCAGTTATTATTGAAAAAGAATTAAAAACGTATTTGCATACAATTAATACAAGTAACATATTACAAGTGCTTGTTGATCAATTGGTAGTGCAAGAGTACGATGAAAAGACACTGGATTACATATTAGTAAAAGTGAAAGATTGGACAGCGCAAGATGAAGCACGTTACCAGCTCGGAAGCTTAGGTATGAAGGCGATGGAAAACATAAAAGTAGATGGATTTTTACAGTTTACTTTGAAATCGTTTATGAATATTGTAGATGAAGATAAAATTGGCGGCATTTTGCAGAAATTTATTATTAGCAATATTAACAGCTTACAAGATGCAGATAATAGTACGAGACAACTTATATTATCGAAAATCCGTCAAGAAATTATAAATGTAAAAGAAAATGAAGCTTTACTACAAGAATTAGAAAATTGGAAAGGAAAATGGATTGCCAATTGGAATGCTACTGACAAAATTAAAGAGATGCTGGAGCAAGTGCAACAAAGGGCAATTACTTTTGTGAAAAACGAAGAGTTTACGGATAAATATGTTATTCCATTTTTACAAACACAAATGAATAAAATAAAAGAAGATGAACAGACTGTTCAAAAAATAGAAGATTGGTTACAAAAACAAGTTGTCACACTTGTGGAAAAGAATCATTCGAAAATCGGAAAACTTGTACAAGAAAACCTTGATAAGTTAGATGATAAAACGTTAATTGAAATGATTGAAAATAACGTCGGTAAAGATTTACAGTGGATCCGAGTAAACGGGGCTGTTTGCGGATTTATGATTGGATTAGTGTTAGAAGGAATTAAAGCGATTATATGAGAAAAACCTTCCACAATTGTGGAAGGTTTTTATTTTTCAATGATACTCATATTGATATTATAAGCTTTTTCAATATTTAACTTGTACGTCCCATTGCCTGTTTTAATCGAATTTTTATACCAATGTTCTTGTTCGTTGAATTCTTTATTTTCTTCTGAAGTATTCTCTTCTTTTTTCGTTAAATCTTCAACTTGTTCCCAAGGTGTGTTTCCGTGGGATTCTTTTTTGTTTGTTATGGCGATTAAAGATACATCGCTTTCTTTTGCTAAATGAACAGATACATGTGAACTTTCTTGTACAAACCAATTATTTTGTAATTGACCAGGATAAAGGGATAGTTCGTTATTTGAAGCACGAACTTCTACATTTTTATTTTGCGGAAGAACGAGTGTTGGTTTTACCTGTGGTGCTGAATTCCATAACGTATGTTGAACTGGTAATGATTTTAAAGTGATATACATCGTTTCCCCAGCCGTTTGAACTGAAAGGAAATCTTCTTGTTTTAAATTAAGTTTTTCATTAGCTTTCGTTGTCATTTCATATGTTCCAAGAAGGTGAATTTGATTTGTATCATTACCCTCTATTGTTAGAGGGTGCTGTCCTGCATCCACTACAATTTTTTTGATAGATTCAGGTATATCAAGTTGTCCACTTGGAATATTACTCGTTTGGCGAGTGGTATGAATAGAATGACGAACTTCATCTAGTAATCCAGTTGATAATAAACAGTAAAAAGCAATTCCAACGCTTCCTAAAATACCGATAAAGAAAATACTAAAAATATCATATTTAATAAAGGATTGTTCTTTCTTATAAAATAGAAGGTATAGTAAAATTTCCACGCCAAGAATAATAAGTAAAACAGGCCACCAAGCTGTTAAGGAATCTAATACCTCAGTACCTTTTATAACTGAAAATAGTAAGAAGCAACCTAATGAAATAATAGAAAGCCCCATTGAAAATGTTCCAACGCGCCATGTTCTCATTCTTTTGTACCACCTTTGTTTTCTTTATTCCCAAGTAACAATTTAAAGCCGCCACCAATTAAGAGGAGTGCAACGATAGATGTTTGGAAATAGCGATAATATAGCTCGCTAAGATGAATGTTAAATATAGTTGCAAAGTAATCATTCAAAATAGGAAGGAGTGTTTGATCTAATAAATAATAACCACCGAGTGTAATTAACCCAATACCGATCCATCTTTGATGATTGATAAAATAATCAATGATAGGTTCGTCATGTACACGTTCTTTTCCATACTTTGCAGTTTGCTGTAAAGCGTCAAAGAAGCTATAGAACCAAATGATTGGAACTAAAAATAAAAACGCAGAAAGTCTTAATAAGTCAAGTAAATAGATGGAAAGTAAAAAGGCTGCCATAAGCTGAAGGCCGCGGCGTTGTAAGCCTAAATACATATGTCCTGCCCCGGGGAACATCGCTAAAATAGAAGCGAATGTTTTACTTTTCTTTCCTTGTTCACGGTGTTCTTCAAACTCTTCGAAAATAGTACGATCATCTAGTTGCTCGCCACGTTCTTTTTTCTGGAGTTGCTGAACAACATCGAAGAAATTGTAAATCCATAAAACAGGTAATGTTATAAGGAAGATAAGGAAACTTTCTTGTGATGTTAAAAGTGCAACGAAAATAATCATACTTCCGATCCCTGTGCAAGCTACTAAAAATGTAAGTCCACGTTGCATAAGCCCTAATTGGAAATGACCAAGTCCAGGGATGATGGATAGGAGAATGATATAAAATCGTTCGCTTTCTTTAGAGGACTCTGTAAATTCTCCGGCTGCTTGTTTTTTCGATTGGTTAATAATAGTGATAACTAAATCTAATAAATTGATTGCCCATAAGACGACTAGTAAAAATAGAGAAAGAAAAGCAATATCACGCGCACCTAATGCTATTGTACAAAATGCTGCAAAGATAAATAGAAATACAGCCCCTCCACTATATAAAATAAACCGTCCAAATTTCTTTAAATATAAATGTCCAAGCCCGGGAATTAGCCCTAATACAAGTGCTAAAAAGGGATTTTTATTCATGTTTTGAACCTCCGTCCTTTTTTGATGTGTCGACCGATTTGTTTACAATTTGTTGTGAGATAGAAGACTCGTTATGTTTTGAAGATTTCTCGAAATTTGATGTCGCTGTGAAAATATACTGGAATAAACCACTTACCATAAAAATAATTGTAGCCGCAGTCGCAATTATGTAGTGAATAATGGTGCGCTTTAGTGAGTTTGTTTTTATATTTTCATTAGGTTGTAGCGTTTCAAAATTAATTTGCGTCATAACTTCGTTCGTAAATGAAACATCATTTATCATTGGAAGGTTTTCATGTTGTTCATCGATACTTTCCATATAAAGTGCTAAACAATGATCACATTCATAAAGGTGTTCTTCCATAGATTCACGTTCATTGCTTTCTATAAAATCTAAAGTATAATTGCGCCAATCCTCTTTTGAATAATGCATCATAGAAACTCTTCCTCCTTCCAATGTTTTTTAATCCATTTTCTTGCCCGGTACAGTTTCATTTCGACTGTTTTCACTTCGATGTTTTCCTGTAAAGAAATTTCTTGATAACTTTTTTCTTCTAAGTAATGTGCGAGAACGACGTCACGGTAATTCTCGGGAAGTTCTCTCAGTTTTTGAGCAATGAGTAATTTTTGCTCTTTCGTCAATAATAAATCCTCAACGTTATGAGAGGATTTTATATTTTCCTCAGTTTCTTTACATAAGGAGAGTTCTTCATTTTCTCTAGCTTTTTTCCTCTTATAATCAATAGCGTGATTGGTGGCAATACGCGCCATCCAAGTTTTTAATCCGCGAAATTGATAATTAGGGAGAGAGGCGTGAATTTTTACGAATACTTCTTGTGTAACATCTTTCGCATCTTCTTCATGTCTTAAAATAGAAAAGATAACTTGAAAAATATAATGACGATATGTTTGCACAAGGATACGAAAAGCGTGTTCGCTTCCTTGCTGTGCTTTTTCAATTAATTGTTTTTCCTCAATGGGTCTCTCCCTCCTTTTTGACGCATTCTATTATATAGACGTAAGAAATGATCGGTCACCCTACACATGTTGTAAAAAAAGAATAATATATTTTTAGGAAGGAAGCTATACGAAAAAAGGTGTGAAAAAATGGTAAAGAGAAGTATATAATGAGCAAGTAGGAAATGTTACGTGAAGAAAGGATGTGAATATTAGTAGGGGAAGGTCCATACTAACAAACATGAAAATTAAAATATTAATAGCAGATGATAATTCTTTTATTAGAGAAGGCATGAAAATTATTTTAAATACATATGAAGAGTTCGAAGTTGTAGATACAGTAAATGATGGGAAAGAAGCAGTGGAATATTGCAAAAAGAACGACGTTGATATCGCTCTTTTAGATGTTCGCATGCCAAATATGAACGGGGTAGAGGCAACGAAATTCATTTGTGAAGGGACGAAAACGAAACCGCTAATTTTAACGACGTTCGATGATGATGAATATATTTTGGACGCAGTAAAAAACGGGGCGAAAGGTTATTTATTAAAAAATAATGATCCAGAGCGTATTCGTGATGCAATAAAAGGAGTATATAACGGTCAAACTGTTATGCAAGATGTAGTGCTTGATAAAATTAAGTGCAATTTAATGGAAAGCAAAGAGGACGAATGTAAAATAGATACAAGTCTTTTTACAGAAAGAGAACTTAGTATTATCGCATTAATTGCGAAAGGTTTCTCGAATAAAGAAATTTCAAAGCAACTTTTCATATCAGAAGGAACGATTGCAAATTATATTACATCAGTTTTAGGGAAAACTGGACTTGAACATCGCACACAAATTGCGATTTATTATTTAACAGGGAAAGTAGATTAAAGATATGGAATTTTGGTTAATTGTAAGTAAATTAATTGTCTTTATTTATATTGTGTTTAGTTACATTTATTTAAATGTTGTGAACTTACCGTGGATTATACTTACTTTGCTTTTATATCTTTCTGTAAATGTGCTGATCTCTATATTTAAACAAGATACGTACAAAAACATATTATCTAGTCTGTCAATTGGCATAGTTATGTTATTTACATGGAAGGTTCATCCGTTTTTTATTTTATTTTTACCATTGAACTTATATGAAGTTATATTTCGTTATATAGAGAAGAAATGGCAGCTCTTTATCATTATGATGATTCCTATTATCTTTACAGAAGAAAGTATTCGAATGACATATGGATTAATTGTTACATTTTCTTTCATCGTATTAGCTATGGCAGAACGGTATATATCGCGTGTATTAAAGCTTGAATCACAAAATGATAAGATGCGAAAAGATATGCAGCGGCTGACGAAAAGCTTAAATGAAAATAAAGAGTACATAAAGCAATCAGAGTACACATTTAAGTTAGAAGAGAGAAATCGGTTGTCACAAGAAATTCATGATAAAATTGGCCACTCGATGACAGGGGCGCTAATTCAAATGGAAGCAGCAAAGAGATTAATGGGGATAGATAAAGAAAAATCTGCCGAGTTATTACAAAATGCAATTCATATATCGAAAGATGGAATTGAAAGTATTCGAGTTACATTAAAAAATATGAAGCCACCAACGGAGCAAATTGGCATTCATCGTATGAAATTATTCATAGAGGAATTTGCCGGTAAGCATGATATAAATATTCCTTTCGTATATAAAGGGAATTTAGATATGATCTCACCGATTCAGTGGAAGATTATCGGTGAGAATGTTACGGAGGCACTAACGAACGCGATGAAATATGCTGATGCGACAGTCATTTCAATCGATATTCATGTACTTAACAAGATGGTGAAAGTACAAGTGAAGGATAACGGAAAAGGTGCAGCTCTCGTTAAGAAAGGTCTCGGGATTATGGGGATGGAGGAGCGAACAGCATCAGTAAACGGAAAAATTATTGTAGATGGAACAAGTGGCTTTTCAGTAACAATGCTGTTGCCGATATAAGAAAATGGGACGAAGATGAATCATCTCATATGAAAAAGGTGAATAATCTCATGTGAAAAGAATGAACTTCTGCACTGAGCAGGTTCATTTTTTTTGTTTATAATGAATAGCAGAGAAACCGAAATAGGGGTGAAATGATGAATACATTAGAAATTAAAAATTTAACGAAAAAGTTTGGTGATTTCATCGCGGTAGATAATATGTCTTTATCTATTAAAGAAGGAGAGATATTTGGCTTTTTAGGATCAAATGGTGCTGGTAAGAGTACAACGATAAATATGATTGCTGGGTTGTTAAGAAGTAATGAAGGTGAAATTAGCATATTAGGAAAAAATATAAAGAAACATAATCGATTTGCGAAGATGAATATCGGTATCGTTCCGCAAGATATTGCGATTTATGAAGAGTTAACTGCCTATGAAAATGTGAAATTCTTTGCTGGACTGTACGGGTTAAGAGGAGCTGAACTAAAAGCGAGAGTAGAGGAAGCACTTCAATTTGTGGGACTTAGTGATAAACATAAAAGTTACCCGAAAAACTTTTCAGGCGGGATGAAACGAAGACTGAATATTGCTTGTGCGATTGCTCATAGACCGAAGTTAATTATTATGGATGAGCCGACAGTTGGAATTGATCCACAGTCAAGAAACTATATTCTCCAGTCGGTTCGAAAATTAAATGAAATGGGCAGCACTATTATTTACACGAGCCACTATATGGAAGAAGTAGAAGAGATTTGTACGAAAATAGCAATTGTAGATCACGGTAAAGTGATTGCAGAAGGAACGAAAGAACAGTTAAAAGCGATTATTACTGATACGAAAGACATTTGGGTTGAAGTGAAGTCAGTAGAAAATTTAGATGTAGAAAAGTTAAAAGAGATAAACGGTGTGAAAGCTGTTCAAGTTGAAGAGAACGTAATCAAGGTAAACTCGGATGCAGGAGTAAATAATTTAAATAAAATTATTCAGCATTTCATTAATCATGACATTGAAATTCGTTCATTAGAGGAGCAGGCCCCGAACTTAGAAACAGTATTCCTTACGTTGACTGGAAGAAACTTACGAGATAAATAAAAGGTAAATGAAGAAAAGGTAAAGGGAGGTTCATCAATTGAACATCTTCAATATTGCAGTTATGCATATTAAAAGAGATTTCAGAGACGTAAGAACTTTAGTTTTTATGTTAGCATTTCCGATTGTACTAATGCTTGTGTTAGGAACAGCGTTAACGAATGCATTTGATAGCGATAGTCAAGCGATTAAAGATATACAAGTGCTCTACAAAGATGAAGCGAGTAGCACATTTTCTCAAACGTTCGAAGCATTTACGAAAGAAGTCGATAAATCGGGTATTCATTTTAAAAAAGCTTCAGGCAGTATAGATGGGAAAGAAGAAGTGAAGCAAAATAAATATGCTGCTTATGTAGAATTAAATAAAGATGGTGCGAAATTTTCCGGAAGTGACAAAAGTAGTATTGAGGGAAGTATTGTGGAAGGCATGCTTACAACATTTATTGATAAGTACAATGTAGCGGCCGAAGTTGCAAAAGTTGATCCTAGTAAGGTGAGCGCGGTTATTTCAAGTGGAAATCATAATGATTATATAAAAGAAACATCTTTACAAGCTGCGAAAAAGCCAGGTTCTATGGATTACTATGCGGTTGTAATGACGACGATGATTGCACTATATGCTGGGATGGGAGCGAGTTCTTTAATTCGTGGAGAACGAATACGTAAAACAGGAGATCGCCTCATTGCTGCGCCTATAAGTAAGGCTGAAATATTCATTGGAAAAGTACTTGGTAGCCTAGTAGCAAATGCTCTTTGCGTATTACTTGTCATGTTATTTAGTAAATTTGTCTTTCAAGCAAATTGGGGCGAACATCTTGGAATCATATTTATTATTTTATTAACACAAATCTTTCTAGCAATTAGCTTCGGTTTAGGGATTGGATATATTACGAAAACAGCTGAATCATCGAGAGCGATTATTCTTGTAGTTGTGCAATTAGCCTCTATTTTTGGTGGTGCATATTTCGTAATAGAAGAAAATTTCGTTACGAATTTATCACCATTAACGTGGGCAAACACAGCTGTTATGAAAATTATTTATGCAAATGATGTAGGAGCAGCGCTGCCAGTAATATGTTTGAATCTTGGCATTTCGGCACTCTTTTTATTAATTGCAATTATTGCATTACGTAGACGGGAGGGGCTATAGTATGAAAGATATTTTATGGCTCATACAAAAAACGTTATCTGTACTTTTGAAAAATAAAAAAGGGTTATTCATTATTATTAGTTTGCCGATAATTGGAACATTAATCTCCTTCTCAATGTATGGGAATGTCGGGCAAGGGACGTTAAATATCGGGGTTATAAATAAAGAAAATCAATCTATAGCAAATGATACGGTGAAATTTTTAGAAGGATTAAATCATGTAAAGGTAAGTAAAATTAAAGAATCTGAAGTAGAAGATAAACTCACTTCCAAAAAACTTGATGGAGTTATTACATTAGATTCTGGTTTTTCAAAAAGTGTTCAAGAAGGGAAACCAAATCATATTGAAATTTCATCGATTAAAGGTGATCAAGTAACAGGATTTATAAAATCATATTTATACAATTATATTGATAATATAGCAGCTATTAGTAAAGTAGCAGGAACAGATCAAAGTGCATTTGATAGTATGTACGCAGGATATCAAAAAGGTTCATTTAAAATGAAAACTGAGACGCTAGAAGATACTTCGAAAAATAAAGATATGACAAACCAAACGATGGGTTATCTTATTATGTTTATGCTATTTTCAGCAGCGAACTTATCAGGTTATATTTTAAAAGAAAAAGAAAATAGAACGTATTTTAGACTCTTATCAACGCCAATAGATGGGAAGAAATTCATATTATCTAATGTCGGGGTAAATATGATGATATTAACAGTACAAATTCTGATTACAATCCTATTCCTAACGAATGTTTTTCATACGAATATCAATATGCCTTTCATAGTGATGCTTGGCGTACTCATGCTATTTGCTTTAATAGCGATTGGAATATCGTTAGTGCTTGTCGCTTTTTCGAAAAACTCAGCATCGGCAAACGCACTGCAAAATATGATCATTGTACCGACATGTTTACTCGCTGGATGCTATTTTCCGTATGATATTATGCCGAAAGCAGTGCAAAAAGTAGCTGATTTTCTTCCGCAAAGATGGCTATTAGATACGGTATCAAAACTACAACAAGGAATTCCGATTTCAGATTTGTATTTAAATATATTAATCTTAATTGCCTTTGCGGTAGCATTCTTCTTAATTGCTATTTATAAGTTTGGAAGAAATAATGATGCGAGAAACTTTGTTTAATATGAAAAGGGTGTGACGTTAAGTCACATCCTTTTTTGTATGAAGCATGAAATCTAAATTGGAATGACAAAATAGAAGGGTAGAAAGAAAATGAGCGGAAGGAAATCAAAATGATTAAAAAAATATTGCGAGTTACTTCTATTATTATTGCTATTGTTGTTTTTATTTTAATTTGGATGCATATCGATGTTACTTTAGGTAGGAAAATGGAAGCCGGGAAAAACATGCCGACAGAGTATGCACCTCATTATAGTGATTTTCAATTATTTGTAGAAGGAAAGTCATTTTATAAACAGTTATTTACTGATATAAGGGAAGCGAAGCAATCTATTTACACGTACTTTTTTATTTTGTCGGATGATAAAAGTAGCCATACTTTTTTAAACTTATTAAAAGAGAAGGCAAAAGAAGGAGTAAACGTCTATTTATCCGTTGATCGCATTAATGATTTATCATTTGAAAGCAAGATGATAAGTGAATTGCGGGAAAGTGGTGTACATTTTACATATAGTAGAAAACCTGAATTGCCATTCGGATTTTATTCACTTCACCATCGTAATCATCGCCGTATTACGACGATAGATGGGGAGATTGGCTATACAGGTGGTTTTAATATAGGAGATGAGTATTTAGGGAAAGATAAGCATTTTGGATATTGGCGTGATTATCATGTGCGGCTTAGAGGAGAAGGAGCAAAAGATTTAGAAGAGCAATTCGCTTCAGATTGGAAACGAGATACGAAAGAAAATATAAAAAGAAGTACGAATAAAGCTAGTAAAGGGAATACATTACATACGATGACTAGCTACAATGGACATTACGTCGCTGAAAAGTATATCGAATTAATAAAACAAGCGAAGCATTCAATCGTAATTACAACACCTTATTTTATAGCGAAAAATAAAGAATTTATGAATGCTTTAATTGAAGCGCAAAAACGTGGTGTTACAGTGAAAATACTTTGGTCATATAAACCAGATATTCCTCTCATTAAAGAGGCAGCGTATCCTTATATTCGTCAAGCTGTTAATAATGGAATTAAAGTATATGGTTATAAAAAAGGAATGTTTCATGGGAAGTTAATGTTAATTGATAATGAACTAACTGTTATCGGTACAACGAACATGACTGCACGTAGCTTTTATATGAATGATGAGATGAATTTGTATATTCACGGTGGGACTATCATATCAGAAGTGAATGAGGCATTAACAAAAGATTTTCGTGATTCGAAAGAGATGACGAAACAATTTTTTGAGAAGTTATCGTTTTGGGAGCGTTGTAAGGAGAAAGTGGCAGGATTAGTGGATTTTTATTTATAAAGGTTAATGAAAAAGGATGTCTTTTATAGACACCCTTTTTTAATGAGAGATAATTAGTTTTCATGCACAAGCAATGAAGCATCATCATTAATCAATGTCCCCACATGCTCCCCTAAGCAAATTCTTTTCATTACACCAGGCTCATCAAAGTTAAAGACGTGTGCTGGTAAATTGTAATCACGAGCAAGTAATAAAGCGGCTTGATCCATGACTTGAATGTTTTGCCTAACAACATCGTTATAGTTTAGTTTTCTGTACATTTTTGCTGATTTATTATGTTTTGGATCACTAGTAAAGACGCCATCTACTCCTTGTTTTGCGACTAATATTGCGTCACTATTCATTTCAATGGCTCTTTGAACACTTGGATAATCTGTCGTAACGAACGGCTGCCCGTTACCGCCGCCAAAAATGACAACATAACCGTTATCTAAATGATGTACTGCTCTGAGGCGAATATAAGGCTCTGCTACTGCATTAAACGGGATGGAAGTCATAACGCGTACTTCTTTATTTGTTTTACTTGTTAAGACGCCGCGAAGCATTAAGCTGTTAATGATTGTACCTAACGTACCGATATTATCAGCTTCTACTCGATCAATGCCCCATTCTTCAGCTAGATGACCTCTGAAAATGTTACCGCCGCCGATGACAATGGATACTTCGATACCTAAGTCAATAATGGATATAATTTCGTTTGCGATATGTTCTAATCTTTTGGAGTTAAAGCTATTTCCGGATTGATCAGCAAGTGCGCCGCCGCTTAATTTAATTAAGACTCTTTTATATGGCTTCATAACAATTCCCCCTATATAGATCGCAATAAAAAAGGAACAAAGGCAAATGCCTTTGTTCCTTTTTAAGAAAATGAAAAAGAAAAGAAGAAGATAGGACGAATTTTTGTACATAATTTTTCATACCATCCACTCCTTTTCATTTCGATTTATTGTAAGTGTATATCTTTTTGATTATACGAAACAATCTGATTACTTATCAAGTATATTGTATCTCTTTTTAATAAAAAGGTGTCAATGAAAAAGAAAAGAAAAATTTTCGAATTTTTTGTGACGAACTTGTAGGTTTTTGTATGATTTTGTAGGTTCGCTTATAAGATGTGTGAGTAGCTTTTATAAATTCAAATTGAAAGCGTTCGCATGAAGGGGATGAACATAAATGAAAAAATTCGGATTGGCAACACAAATTTTTGTCGCGCTTGTTTTAGGGATTGTAGTAGGGGCAGTCTTTTATGGCAATAAAACGGCGATTTCTTATATTACACCAATTGGGGATATATTTATTCACTTAATTAAAATGATTGTAGTACCGATTGTTATTTCAGCATTAATTGTTGCAGTAGCTGGTGTAGGAGATATGAAGAAGCTTGGGAAACTGGGTGGTAAGACAATTCTTTATTTCGAAATTATTACGACGATTGCTATTTTAATGGGATTACTTGCGGCGAATATATTCCAACCAGGTACTGGCGTTGATATGAGTAATTTACAGCAAAGTGATATTTCTTCTTATAAACAAACGGCAGATGCTACAGAGAAGAAAGGATTCGCTGAGACGATTGTTCATATTGTACCGAAAAACGTATTTGAATCGATTTCACAAGGTGACTTATTACCGATTATTTTCTTCTCCGTATTATTCGGTTTAGGAGTTGCGGCAATTGGGGAAAAAGGGAAGCCTGTCTTTAACTTCTTTGAAGGTGTACTCGAAGCGATGTTTTGGGTTACAAATCAAGTTATGAAATTTGCACCATTTGGTGTATTCGCATTAATTGCGGTTACGGTTGCAAAATTTGGTGTAGCAACACTACTTCCTTTAGGAAAACTAGTGCTAGCTGTATACGTAACTGTTATACTATTCGTTGTGATTGTATTAGGTATTAATGCACGAATGGTTGGCGTAAACATTTTTACATTAATGAAAATTTTAAAAGAAGAACTCATTCTTTCATTTACGACAGCAAGTTCAGAAGCTGTTTTACCTAATATAATGAGAAAAATGGAAGAATTCGGTTGTCCAAAGGCAGTTGCCTCTTTCGTAATTCCGACAGGTTATACATTTAACTTGACTGGATCGGCTATTTATCAAGCGTTAGCGGCATTGTTTGTTGCACAAATGTACGGTGTGCACATGTCACTGACAGAGCAAATAACGTTATTATTCGTTCTCATGTTAACATCCAAGGGTATGGCGGGAGTTCCAGGTGCATCGTTCGTTGTTGTATTAGCAACGTTAGGTTCAATGGGGTTACCACTAGAAGGTATCGCGTTAATTGCGGGAATTGACCGCATTTTAGATATGATTCGCTCATCTGTCAATGTATTAGGAAATGCATTAGCGGCCATTGTTATGTCGAAGTGGGAAGGCGAATTCGATGATGAGAAAGCAAAACAATATGTAGAAACAGTCAAAGAAACAAAAGCAGCATAAGAAATCGTTAAGGAGTGAATAATCATGGCAACATTAACTGAAGTTAAAAATGGTGTTCGAATTGAAAAAGATTTTTTAGGTGAAAAAGAAGTACCGAATTATGCATACTACGGCGTACAAACAATGCGTGCAGTTGAAAACTTCCCAATTACAGGATATAAAATCCATGAAGGTTTAATTAGAGCGTTCGCAATTGTAAAAAAAGCTGCAGCGCTTGCTAATACAGATGTAGGAAGATTGGAATTGAGCAAGGGCGGCGCGATCGCAGAAGCTGCTCAAGAAATTCTTGATGGAAAATGGCATGATCATTTCATCGTAGATCCAATCCAAGGCGGAGCAGGTACTTCAATGAATATGAACGCAAATGAAGTCATGGCCAATCGTGCTCTTGAATTATTAGGAATGGAAAAGGGAGACTATCATTATATTAGTCCAAATAGTCATGTAAACATGGCGCAATCAACAAACGATGCATTCCCAACGGCGATTCATATCGCAACATTAAACGCATTAGAAGGTTTATTACAAACGATGGGGTATATGCATGATGTATTTGAATTAAAAGCAGAGCAGTTCGATCATGTTATTAAAATGGGTCGTACACATTTACAAGACGCTGTGCCAATTCGTCTTGGACAAGAATTTAAAGCGTATTCCCGCGTACTTGAACGTGATATGAAACGTATCAAGCAATCACGTCAACATCTATATGAAGTAAATATGGGAGCAACTGCAGTTGGTACAGGCTTAAATGCAGATCCAGAATATATTGAAGCAGTTGTAAAACATTTAGCTGCAATCAGTGAATTACCACTTGTTGGTGCAGAAGACTTAGTAGATGCAACGCAAAATACGGATGCATACACAGAAGTATCAGCAGCACTTAAAGTATGTATGATGAATATGTCTAAAATTGCGAATGACCTTCGTCTAATGGCATCAGGTCCGCGTGTTGGTTTAGCAGAAATTATGTTACCAGCTCGTCAACCAGGTTCTTCTATTATGCCAGGGAAAGTGAACCCTGTTATGCCAGAAGTAATTAATCAAATTGCGTTCCAAGTAATTGGTAACGACCATACAATTTGCCTTGCTTCAGAAGCAGGACAATTAGAATTAAACGTTATGGAACCAGTACTTGTTTTCAACTTACTTCAATCTATTAGCATTATGAATAACGGTTTCCGTGCCTTTACAGATAATTGCTTAAAAGGAATTGAAGCGAATGAAGATCGCTTAAAAGAGTATGTTGAGAAGAGTGTAGGGATTATTACAGCCGTGAACCCTCATATCGGTTATGAAGCAGCAGCTCGCGTTGCGAAAGAAGCAATTGCAACAGGTCAATCCGTTCGAGAACTTTGTGTGAAAAACGGTGTACTGTCACAAGAAGACTTAGAGTTAATTCTAGATCCATTCGAAATGACACACCCAGGGATTGCAGGAGCAACTCTTTTAAAGAAAAATTAAAAGAAGAGGGGGGACAATCCCCTCTTTTTTGTTTACAATATAGAAATGCTATATATGAATAGAGGTAGGGATGTTATGAGTAAGTTTACAGTAGCTTCTAATGGTTCATTAGAAACGACATTAAGAGGAGTAGAAGTATTATCAACACCACTTTTAAATAAAGGGGTCGCTTTCACGCAAGAAGAGAGAGAAGAATTAGGTTTAAAAGGGTTATTACCGCCAGCGGTTTTAACATTAGAAGAACAAGCACGCCGAGCGTATGAACAATTTTGTTCTCAGCCGGACGATTTATTAAAGAATGTATACTTAACAGCGTTACATGATCGAAACGAAGTGTTATTTTATCGTATATTAACAAATCATTTACGTGAAATGTTACCAATCGTATATACACCAACTGTTGGTGTAGCGATTCAAAGATATAGTCATGAATATCGTAAACCGCGTGGTGTATATTTATCAATTAACGATCCGTCGGGTATTGAAGAAGCATTTGCGAATATCGGTGCAACAGCTGAAAACATTGATTTAGTCGTTGTAACAGATGGAGAAGGCATACTTGGAATTGGTGACTGGGGTGTTGGTGGTATAAACATCGCAATCGGGAAATTAGCTGTTTATACGGCCGCAGTTGGTATCGATCCTAGCCGTGTATTACCGGTAATTTTAGATGTGGGTACAAATCGTGAGGAACTATTAAACAATCCATTTTATATTGGAAATCGTCACCCTCGTATAACTGGTGAAGCTTACGATGAATTTATTGATACATTTGTACAAGCAGTGAATAAACAATTCCCGAAAGCACTTTTACATTGGGAAGACTTTAGCTCTCGAAATGCACGAAAAATTTTAGATAAATATCGTCATGATATTTGTACATTTAATGATGATATTCAAGGGACAGGTGCAGTTTCACTTGCTGCTGTGTTATCGGCAGTGAAAGTTTCGGGTGTACCTTTAAGTGAACACCGCGTTGTTGTGTTTGGTGCTGGTACGGCTGGAATCGGTATCGCAGATCAAGTTAGAGATGCAATGGTCCGCGTTGGCGTATCAGAAGAAGAATCATATAAGCGTTTCTGGTGTATTGATCGTAACGGGTTAGTTACAGATAATATGGAAGATCTTCTTGATTTCCAAATTCCATATGCAAGAAAAGAAGCGGAAGTAAGTGAGTGGAAACAAAATGATGTGATCGGACTTGCTGAAGTTGTGAAGCATGTAAAACCGACAATTTTAATCGGTACATCAACTGTTGCAGGAGCATTCAAAGAAGAGATTATTAAAGAAATGGCTTCTCACGTAGAAAGACCAATTATTTTACCGATGTCGAATCCGACGCCACTTGCTGAAGCAAAACCAGCTGATTTAATCGAGTGGACAGAAGGAAGAGCATTAGTTGCAACAGGAAGTCCATTTGAACCAGTTACATACAACGGTGTAACGTATGTGATTGGACAATCAAATAACGCACTTATTTTCCCAGGTCTTGGTCTTGGAACAATTGTTGTACGTGCAAGCGTCATGACGGATGGAATGTTCGCAGCAGCTGCTGAAGCAGTTGCAAGCATGGTAGACACAAGTCAGCCAGGAGCACCTATTTTGCCAGAGGTTGAAGAGTTACGTAATATCTCGGAAATGGTTGCAATTGAAGTAGCGAAAGTTGCCGTTGCAGAAGGTGTTGCTAGAGAGAACTTAAGTGATAACGATATTAAGATTGCAGTGAAAGAAGCAATCTGGGAACCAGAGTATCGCCAAATAAAAGCGGTAGAAAAGGTTAGAATATAGAAATAAAGCCCGTTTATAAAAATAAGCGGGCTTTCACTTTTATTACCGAAAAAAGTATAGGAAGTGGCACCTTTGAATTGGAATCAATTATGGAAGAAAGATATATCCCTTTTAATTATATTAATGGTTGTTGTTCCGATTGCTGGAGAGCTTAATTTTCATCCTTTTAACGATACGTTTCGCGTTAGCTTTGGGACACCGCTTTTCTTCTTTTTATTATTATTTTTAAGAAGAATACCAGCAGCGGCTGCAGGTATTCTTGTCGGTATATGTGTCGTTTTATTCCGTGTATGCCTTGATTGGATCATGCAAGGTTCATTTCATATGACAGAATCATTTTATTTGCGCTATCCTGTGTTCTTTTATTATTTTATTTATGGAAGTCTTTTTTCACTTTGTAGGGTGAATAAGTTTCATCAGAAACCAATCGTTATTGGGTGCCTTGGAATTACAATTGAAATTATCGCAAGTATGTCAGAACTTGCGATTTATCATATGGTAGTACTCGGTACAACAATAACAGTTTCTGAAGTGAATAAATTAATTATTATTGCTATTTTTCGTAGTTTCTTTGCACTTGGCTTTTTAAATATGATGATTTTATATGAAACGAAATTAAAAGAGTCACAAGTCCGAAAAGAAAATGAAAAAATGTTCATGCACCTTTCAAATTTATATGTAGAATCTGTTCACTTGAAAAAAACGTTACAAAATGCAGAATTGATTACACAAGAAGCATATCAACTATATCGAAATTTACAGACAGACGATGATTCCAGTAGTAAAACAGCATTGAAAATAGCAGGAGAAGTGCACGAAATAAAAAAGGATAATCAAAGGATTTTTGCAGGATTATCTAAACTGTTATTAGATAAAAATGTGACTGAGTATGTAGAAGGACATGAGCTTACAGAAATGATCGTAAGAATAAATGAGAAATATGCTGAAATGCTAGGGAAAGATATACGTTTTTCAAAACATATAGAAGGTGAACACGCTGCATATCACGTGTATACAGTGCTATCAATCTTTAATAACTTAGTTGCCAATGCAGTGGAAGCAATTGAAGATAGAGGTCTCATTCGTATTAAGTTATATAAACGAGAGCAACATGTAATCTTTGAAGTAATTGACGATGGCCCTGGTATTGCACAAAAGTATAAGAAATTAGTATTTAAGCCAGGGTTTACTTCCAAGTATGATCAAACAGGAACACCGTCAACAGGTATTGGACTTTCTTACATACACGAAATGGTAACAGAGCTCGGCGGAGAAGTAAGGTTAGAAGACAATGAAACTGAAAAAGGGTGTAAGTTTATCGTTTGTTTACCGGAGTGCAGTTTAAAGCGGGAAGGGGAATAGGTTTGTTTTATTATATTGTAGATGATGATGAAGTTTTCCGTTCAATGCTTTCGCAAATTATTGAGGATGGCGATCTTGGGGAAGTAATTGGAGAATCGGAAGATGGAGCGTTTATTGAAGCAGAACAGCTAAATTATAAAAAAGTAGATATTTTATTTATTGATTTACTAATGCCGATGAGAGACGGCATTGAAACAGTTCGTCATATAGCGTCTTCATTTACTGGGAAAATTATTATGATTTCCCAAGTTGAATCGAAACAGCTCATTGGTGAGGCGTATACACTTGGTGTGGAATATTATATTACAAAACCACTAAATAAAATAGAAGTAGTATCTGTTGTACGAAAAGTGATGGAGCGTATTCGTTTGGAACGTTCTATACATGACATTCAAAAATCATTAAATAATGTGTTTCAGTGGGAAAAGCCGCCAATGCGTAGTGAAACAGTACAAGAAGGAAAAAAGATATCAGATTCAGGACGCTTCTTACTAGCAGAGCTTGGTATTGCGGGAGAGAACGGAAGTAAAGATTTACTTAGTATGCTGGAATATTTATACGGACAAGAAAAGGCGCAAACATTTGAATTTGGCTTTCCTGCGTTAAAAGATATTTTTCACTATATTACGATAAAAAAATTAGGGGATGAAGCTTTACATACGGATATTGATAAAGAGAAAAAAGCATCTGAACAAAGAGTGCGCAGAGCAATTTATCAATCATTGAATCATTTAGCCTCCCTCGGACTAACAGACTTTTCAAATCCAAAATTTGAAAGCTATGCTCCGAAGTTTTTTGATTTCACTGTAGTTAGAAAACGGATGACAGAAATGACAAAGGATGAAGTAGCAACTTCTGGCCATATACGAATTAATACGAAAAAATTTATTCAAGTGTTATATTTTGAGGCGAAACGGTTGATGGAGATAGAGTGAAGAAGGTGCTTATAAATAAGCATCTTTTTTTGTTCAATCAATATTTTATATTTTCTCGTAGAGCATGTAAAATGTTAAGTAAGAGAAAATGGTTTTACATTAAATAAATCGATTATAAAAGAAGTATGCGGAGAGACCTCATATAAAAGAGGCGAAGCTTATTATAAAGCAAATAAAGTAATCGTGAATCATTATGATGAAACGAAAGAAATTTGTGAGGCGACGGTAAAAGGGAATGAGGATTTTCATGTTACAGTAGAAAAAGCTAAAAAAGGTGATGTAGTTGCGAGATGTAGTTGTCCTTCATTAGCGTCTTTTCAAACGTATTGTCAACATGTTGCAGCCGTACTAATACAAATAAATTATAACCAGCAAACGGGCGGCATGTCCGAAAATATGAGCGGAAATGATCAATTAACGAGCGGGATGTTTCAGTTGTTTGCAGACAAACCACTTAGGCCAAAAAGTAAACAACACCGTTTTGATACACGTGAAATATTAGATGTGGCTTTTATATGTTCACCAGTGGATACGAAAAGTGGTGGGGCCCTTCTTGGAATTCAGTTAAAACTTGCGCAAACATATTTTATAAAGCATATTAGAGAATTTCTTTCTAAAGTGGAGAAAAGAGAGACTTTTCATTGTTCTAATGAATTTACATACACACCAGATGTACATAGCTTCAGGCGAGAAACAGATGCGGTTATTCAGAAGCTTATTAAAATGTATCATAATGAAAAAATGTATGAAGATGCGTTAGAAGTACATGCGAAACAAGATGAAAGTATGATATTCATACCGCCAGCTTCGTGGAAAGATATGCTCTCTTCACTTTCTAAAGTTGAGTATGTACAGCTGAAACAAAATGAACAACAGTTTCAGGGCTTACAAATTTCAAACGGTTTATTGCCATTACATTTTGAGTTTACGAAAGGAAATAATGGTGGATTCACACTTCATATAGACGGCCTAAATCGTGTTCAAGTGATGGAAATGTATAACAACGCTCTTTACGATGGGAAATTATATCATTTACCTATGGAAGATTGTATGCGACTTATTGAATTGCAAAAGATGATGAGTCGCTCAAATAGCAATCAGTTTTATATTCCTGAAAGTAAGATGGAACATTTTGTAGCGAAAGTTGTGCCAGGATTAATGAAACTGGGAACCGTACGCATTGATGAAGTAATATCAGATCGTGTTGAAACGCCGTCGCTAAAAGCAAAACTGTATTTAGATCGAGTGAAAAATCGTTTGTTAGCAGGTCTTGAATTTCATTATGGAAACGTCATGATCAATCCGTTAGAAGAAGACGGACAGCCGTCTGTTTTTAATCGTGATGAGAAAAAGGAAAAAGAGATTTTAGACATTATGAGTGAAAGTGCCTTCGCGAAAACAGAAGGTGGTTACTTTATGCATAATGAAGAGGCTGAGTATAACTTTTTATATCACGTCGTTCCGTCGTTAAAAGGCTTAGTTGATATTTATGCGACGACAGCAATTAAATTACGTATTCATAAAGGGGATACAGCACCACTTATTAGAGTGAGAAGAAAAGAAAGAATTGATTGGTTATCATTTCGTTTTGATATAAAAGGAATACCGGAAGCAGAAATTAAAGGTGTATTAGTGGCTCTTGAAGAGAAACGCAAATATTACCGATTAGCGAATGGTTCTTTATTATCACTAGAGAGCAAAGAATTTAATGAAATTAATCAGTTTGTAAAAGAATCGGGTATTCGGAAAGAGTTTTTACACGGAGAAGAAGTGAACGTTCCGCTTATCCGGAGTGTAAAATGGATGAACGGATTTCACGAAGGTAATGTTTTAAGTTTAGATGAGTCTGTTCAAGATTTAGTAGAAAGCATTCAAAATCCGAAAAAATTAAAGTTTACAGTGCCGCAAACTTTAAATGCTGTAATGAGAGAGTATCAAGTATACGGATTTGAGTGGATGAAAACACTCGCCTATTACCGTTTTGGTGGTATTTTAGCAGATGATATGGGACTTGGAAAAACGCTGCAAAGTATTGCTTACATAGATTCTGTGTTGCCTGAAATTCGAGAAAAGAAACTACCTATATTAGTCGTTTCACCGTCCTCTCTCGTTTACAATTGGTTTAGTGAATTGAAAAAATTCGCCCCGCATATTAGAGCGGTTATTGCAGATGGAAATCAAACAGAGCGGCGAAAAATATTAAAAGACATAGTGGAATTTGATGTCGTAATTACGTCATATCCATTACTGAGAAGAGATATAAGATCGTATGCGAGGCCGTTTCATACACTGTTTCTTGATGAAGCACAGGCGTTTAAAAATCCTACAACCCAAACTGCAAAAGCAGTGAAAACAATTCAAGCTGAATTTCGTTTCGGGCTAACGGGAACGCCTGTAGAAAATTCATTAGAAGAGCTATGGTCTATCTTCCATGTTGTATTTCCGGAATTATTACCAGGAAGAAAAGAATTCGGTGATTTAAGGCGCGAAGATATAGCGAAGCGCGTAAAACCTTTCGTATTAAGACGATTAAAAGAAGACGTATTACAGGAGCTTCCAGATAAAATAGAGCACTTACAGTCATCGGAGTTATTACCAGATCAAAAGAGACTTTATGCTGCTTATTTAGCGAAATTAAGGGAAGAAACGTTAAAACATTTAGATAAAGATACGTTACGTAAAAATAAAATTAGAATTTTAGCTGGCTTAACGAGATTGCGACAAATTTGTAATCATCCGGCTTTATTCGTTGATGATTATAAGGGTAGTTCAGCTAAATTTGAACAACTATTAGAGATACTAGAGGAATGCAGAAGTACTGGTAAGAGAATTTTAATCTTTTCTCAATTTACGAAGATGCTGTCTATTATTGGTCGTGAGTTAAATCGTCAAGCGATTCCATACTTTTATTTAGACGGGAGTACACCATCACAAGAACGTGTAGAGCTATGTAATCGGTTTAACGAGGGGGAAGGGGATCTATTTCTCATTTCTTTAAAAGCTGGTGGTACGGGTCTTAACTTAACGGGTGCCGATACGGTTATATTATACGATTTATGGTGGAATCCAGCTGTTGAACAACAAGCAGCTGATAGAGCATATCGAATGGGACAAAAAAATACAGTACAAGTTATAAAATTAGTAGCACACGGAACAATTGAGGAAAAAATGCATGAACTGCAAGAGAGCAAGAAAAATTTAATAGCCGAAGTGATTGAGCCAGGTGAAGAGAAATTATCATCAATCACGGAGGAAGAAATAAGAGATATTTTAATGATTTAATATAAAAAGCTATGCCTTTGAACTGCACCCCAATTGTTAGACACAGTCTAACAATTGGAGGTGCAGTTTTTTGTATGACAAAATTTACGAAGG